>JBDRGJ010000080.1:0-2528 GCA_043817835.1 bacterium | reverse complement strand
CCCGAAAGAAAAACCTGGGAAACCATGAAAGATCATTCAAGTGGAAAAATGGCGGTTCTTACCGTTTACAGCCTCCCGGACAGGGAATCGGGAATCGTTTTGTCCGAACACGCAATCTCCATAGGGACATCCGTCGACTCTTTGGACGATTCCGTTTTCTTCCGTCAGATTCCCCTTCCTTTTGCGGTTGCAAGCAAGAGTTTCGAAAAAACCCGGTGGCGCCTCGGTGACATTTCCTCTTACGGGAAACCGGCTACCGTCATGGAAGGTATATCAGTATGCGCAAGCTGCCATGCCTTTTCCTCAGATGGTAAATGGCTGAGCATGGAATATAATTTTGGGAACGACAACGGTGCCCAGTTTATTACGGAAGTCCGCAAAGAAATCATTCTCAGGAAAGAAGACTTTTTTACCTGGAGCGATTTTCCAAGGAGAGGCGTCATACCTCCGACGCGGGGACTTTTTGGCCGGATGTCCCCGACAGGCAGGTATGCAGCGGCATCCGTGAACGAGATTTGCTACGCTGCCGTGATGAACGACACCGAATATTCACAGCTTTTTTTCCCCACTTTCGGTGTTATCGCCATATATGACTCAGGCAGCGGTTCAATACAGCTTCTTCCGGGTGCCAGTGATTACAGCTATGTACAGGCAAACCCGGCCTGGAGCCCCGACGAGAAAAATCTTCTCTTCTGCAGGGCAAAGACGAAAAATGAGTTGCACGGTAACATCCGGAACGTTACGACAGTGTTCGAGAACAGAAATATTCACCAGTTGAACGAACTTTATAATATCCGGTTCGATCTTTATCGGATTCCATTTAATGAAGGCGGAGGAGGGATTGCCGAACCTCTGGAAGGAGCATCCGATAATGGAATGAGTAATTACTTTCCCCGCTACTCACCGGATGGGAACTGGATCGTTTATACCCGGAGCCGCTCGGGAATAATGCTTCAGCCTGACAGCGAGCTGTGGATCATTCCTGCCGGAGGAGGGAAGGCGAGGCGAATGCAGTGTAACCGGAATTATTTCAATTCCTGGCATAGCTGGTCGTCAAGCGGGCGGTGGCTCCTGTTCAGTTCCAAGGCGAACGGACCCTATACGGAAATTTTTATTACCCATGTCGACAGGGAAGGAAACGACACACCGCCGGTTCTTCTCTCACGCTTCAACGATACGGGTTATGCGGCAAATGTTCCTGAATTTGTTCCCATTCGTGCCGATGCGATCCGGAGTATAAGGGTTTCAGATCCCTGAACCGAAAACAGCGGGCTCATTTATTATTTTAGTATCATCCCCAAATTAGTTGGTTAACCTATGAGGATTCGAGGGGTCAAGGGTTCAAGGATTCAAGTGAAATGCTGAAAGCTCTGACAAAATAATTAAACAAACACTTGAACCCTCGAATCCTGCCCCCCCTTTCTCCCAAATAATTGGGAGAAGATCCTTACTTTAGATTACAATCCAGCCTTTCAGGAGCCACATCAAGAACCTCGAGTTTGCCGTTGCCGACTTTTTTCCCGTCGAGAAGTTCCGCAAGCTCCTCGCTTGTACCCTTGTAAAGAAGGTCAAGCACGAGGACGCCGCCGGTCTTATTCCACCCTTCTTTTTTACTGCTCGCAACTTTCTCCATCTTTTCAATGGTTGCAATAACCATTTTGGAATCCTGGAAAGATTTTACACCTGTTACGTGCAGCTTGAGAGGAGAGCCGTTATTGAGGAAACCCTGGAAAGAATTTGTTATGGCATCCACCAGGTATTCATCCACAGCCTTCTGGACAGCCATCTGTATGGCATTTGTAGCCCCGGTAAGGGGGCTCATATGGGCAGAAACACCGTTCTTCACAACAGAACCCAGAACAAGTCCTGTCTGTGTCTGGATAACCTTTAACTGGAGGCTTGCCTGTATTGATTTCAACCCTGAACCGGGATAGGCTTCTCCCGCATCCTGGGCAACCGCTTTTCCGACAATAACATACTGAGCTCCGAACCTTAGCCCGAGAGCCTTGGCCGCGTTTGCATTCCCTGCCAGTGCCTGCCTGCCCTGGTTGTTATTCATTACGGCATCGACCTGGCTCTTGTCCACAAGCTCGAAACCCTTGGCGCCAAGCATTGAGGACATTTCGGTTGAAGCAATACCCATTCCGAGATTGTCCATGCTCTTATAATCCTCTTCGACAAGAACCATGAGTTTCGGGCGTTCCATGCTCTCAAGGAGAATCTTCATCGCAATAAGGTCATCCTTGATTTTATCAAGTGAAACGGTTGCGTTCACAATGACCGTGAAACTACCGCCCTCTTTTTTTTCCTTTAAAACTGAAAATCTTTTTATATAGCCCTGTGTTTTGGAAAATATCTTGTCTTTTTTCAGTTCAAAATTCTCGACTTCTGTCTGTGAATTGATAAAGACACCCACTGCCTGCTCGACAGCCGAACGCTGGGCCTGGCGTATGGCATCTTCCCTCGATATGGTACTTGTGCCTTCTGTCTCAATTACCTTATCTTCAGCAAAAGCTCCGCCGCAAAAG
>JBDRGJ010000079.1:0-5617 GCA_043817835.1 bacterium | reverse complement strand
CTCGCGCGACGGCAGAGGCTCCTGCGGCCGTTTGCGCTGCAGCGGACTTATGTCGGTGTTTATATTGTCGACAAGCCGGCTTGCCGTTGCTTCAACTGCGCTTTCAGTTTCTGCGGGATTCATGGGTTCACTCTCCTTCGCCAAGAAGCCCCAGGCTTAACGCCTGGGGATGAATGGCTACGGAGGAGTTTCCGCTTCATGAAAGATGCCGCCCCCCTTGCGGGGGCGGAGGAAGTCACTCCTCAAACAGCCATGTGCTGGCGTAGCGCTCCCCCGTATCGGGAAGGATAACCACGGCCAGTTTGCCGTTGTTTTCCCGGCGACTGCCGGTTTGTAAGGCGGCGAACGCCGCCGCTCCGGAAGAAATTCCGCACAATATCCCCTCCTGTTTTGCCAGTTGTCGGGTGCAGTTTCCGGCGTCCCCGCTTTTGACGCGGATTATTTCATCTATGACGCTTCTGTCTAACACTTCCGGAACGAAGCCCGCGCCTATTCCCTGTATCCTGTGCGGTCCTGCGCCGCCGCCGGACAGCACCGGCGACTCATCCGGCTCCACGGCAATTATTTTCAGCGAGGGCTTGAGTTTTTTCAGGACTTCACCGGCGCCGGTTATCGTTCCGCCGGTTCCTGCGCCGCAGACAAAGATGTCGATTTGCCTTCCGTATCGTTCCATATCTCCAGCGCGGTTGTTTTCCTGTGGGTGTCGGGGTTGGAGGGGTTTTTGAATTGCTGCAGCATAACGTAATTTTTGTTCCGGAAGCACAGTTCTTCGGCTTTATTGACCGCGCCTGACATGCCTTGCAGACCCGGAGTCAGAACCAGTTCTGCGCCGAAGAATTTGAGCAGTTTTCGTCTCTCGACGCTCATGGTGTCCGGCATGGTGAGGATCAGCCTGTACCCGCGCCGCGCGCATACCCAGGCGAGCGCGATGCCCGTATTGCCGCTGGTCGGCTCCACCAGCACCGTATCTTTTTTTATCAATCCCGACCGCTCAGCGGCGTTTATCATGCCAACGCCTATGCGGTCCTTCACCGATGAACATGGATTGAATGACTCAAGCTTGGCGGCCAGCCTGCATTTCAGCCCGACGGCGATGCGGTCCAGATATACCAGCGGCGTGTTGCCGGTCAGTTCGGTGATATCTTTCGCTATTTTCATGGGTTTTCCCATATTATACGAAACCCGGCATGTCCGAAGTCGCATCATACAAAAGACAAACTGCCGGGTACGACGCACGCCCGGTTTTCAGGCCGGGGTTAATCGGGATTTAGAAGCGGGTTAGTCGGTAAGCTTATTGTAAAAGTACTGCCGGAACCTTCATGACTCATTACCGAAACCCTGCCCCCATGGGCTTCTACAATCCTGCGCACAATAGCCAGCCCCAGGCCCAGTCCGCCTGTCTTTCGGGTCATATATTCGGCTGCCTGATAGAAGCTGTCAAACACCTTTGAGATTTGGTTTTCGGGAATCCCCGGTCCAGTGTCGGAAAACGTGATATGAATTTCTTTCGCGTCCTGCCTCGTCTGAATCTTGATGCTGCCCCCCTTTTTATTGAAATTGATGGCATTGAGTAAGAGATGCTTAAAAGCGGTTCTCAGCAGGTCAGCATCGCCTGGCACAGGCTGTATCAGGCTTGCAAACAAAACCTCGATTTTCAATTCCTTTTCGTCCCAGAGGGCATGGTAGTTTTCAATAAGCTCTTTTATGGTTTTCTCCAGGTTCACATCATTTTTTTTAACTTTGAACTCGGAGGATTGTGTGTCGGAGAAAAGAAGCAGCTGCTCTACCACCTCCCGTATCTTGGCCGTTCCGGAACGGAGAATCTCCTTCAGTTTGCCGCTTCCGCTGATGCCGGACGATCCCTCGGCGATCAGGTCGGTGACCCCGACAATTGAGACGAGCGGGGTCCGCAGTTCATGCTGCAGACGGGACAGGAAAGCGTCTTTAAGCCGCTCCACCTTCTGGATTTCCGAATATGCAGCCTCCACCTCCTGACGCAGGCTCTTTTCCCGATCCAGTTCTTTGGCGAGGCGTCTTTTCTCGAAACACCGCTTTACCACGGAGTCCAGATATTCCAGGCTGAAAGGTTTAAGTAAATAGTCATAGGCCCCATGCTTCAGGGTCGTGATGGCAGTGTCGAGTGTCGGATAGCCGGTCATAATCGCGATATCCGTGGCGGGGCACCGTTGTCTGATTTCCTCGACCAGTTTGGGCCCGTCCATTGAGCCCGGCATGCTGATGTCGGTGAGCACAAAATCGTAATCGCAGCGCTCGACGAGGGGAAGCGCCTGGTCTCCTGTCTCGGCAGTCTGCACGTCAAAGCCCGCCTTCTCCAATGACCTCCGGCAGATGCTCCGGAGTTGCAGATCGTCGTCCACCACGAGTATTTTCCCTTTGCTGTTCTCCATAGTTTGTGTGTCAGGAGCCTGGCCGGACATCGGGAGGCTATTCCGTCTTCAGACTTTCTCCGGACTTTCGCTCAGGGCTTTCCTTTTTGGCTTTGTCCAGTATCTGCCGCACACGCACGCAAAGTTCCTGCGCCTTAAACGGCTTTTGCAGCAGGGCCGACCCAAGTCGGGCCACATCCTCTCGTGCGGCGATATCACCGAAATGTCCCGAAATATAAAGCATCTTGATATCCGGCCGCAGGCGCAACACGCGGCGCGACAGCTCCAGGCCGTCCATTCCGGGCAGGATTATGTCCGTTATCAGCAGGTGCAGCGGGCCTTTGGACGCTTCTGCAAGGCGCAATCCCTCCTCGGCATCCGCTGCCGTTGTGACTGAATAGCCTTTTCCTTCCAGAATGCGCCCGATCGTTTTTCGGACAACGGCGTCATCCTCGACCAGGAGGATGGTCTCCGTGCCTGGAATCGTGTCTGCGGCAGGCTGATTTGAGTCTTCAGTCTCGACAGAATCCTCAACCATCGGCAGATATATGGTAAATACAGTGCCTTCTCCGACTTTGCTTGCAACCGAAATGTGTCCATTGCTTTGCTTGACGATCCCGTAGACTGTGGAAAGACCGAGGCCGGTTCCCTTTCCCAACGCCTTGGTCGTAAAAAAAGGCTCAAAAATGTGCGCGCGCGTGTCATCATTCATTCCGCATCCGGTGTCAGCCACGGATATTGTCACATAGCGTCCGGCCGGAAGCACAAGATCCCCATGCGCGGACGGCTCCTGAATATCCAGGTTCGCCGTTTGAATGACGAGCCTGCCCCCTTTTTGCATGGCGTCGCGGGCGTTCACCGCCAGGTTCATGAGCACCTGTTCAAGCTGGGAGACGTCGGCCCGGACGTTGCCAAGCTTGTGACCAAACTCGGTTTGGAGAGCCACATCCTCGCCGATTACGCGGCGCAACATCTTGTCCATTTCATTAATCAAATCGTTCAGCCTTATGACGCGCGACTGAAACACCTGTTTCCGGCTAAAGGCCAGTATCTGGCGGGTGAGCACTGCGGCGCGGTCCCCGGCTTTCCGGATTTTCTCGATATCCTCGCGCCGGGGATCATCCGGCTTCAGGCCTTCAATAGCGAACCCGGCATAGCCGTTGATGGCAGTCAGGATATTGTTGAAGTCGTGCGCAATCCCGCCGGCCAGCCTCCCGATTGCCTCCATTTTCTGCGACTGCAAAAACTGCTCTTTTAAATCAGCCGAGACTTTCTCGGCTTCCTTGCGTTTGGTAACATTCACCCAATTCCCGACCATTTCGGCAGGCCGGCCGGAAGCATCAAGCACCAATCGCAGCTCATCATGCATCCAAAAGTAGGTTCCGTCCTTCCTCTTCCAGCGATATTCGTGGACATGGTAGCTGTTTTTGAACACATCAGATAATCCATTCAGAACGCGCGGCGCGTCGTCCGGGTGTATATTCTCGGCCCAAAACGCAGGGTTTGTCGTGAAATTCTCAGGCGCATAACCGGTCAGACGTTCGGCGTTCTCAGTGATGTATGTGGCGCCAAAGGGAGGTTCGGCCGAACAGCTGTAAATGACCGTTGAGCTTTCGGAAACCAGATATTTCAGCCGGGCCTCGCAGCTCGTGAACGCCAGGCGGAGCCTGCTGTCGGCCTCCCGACTGAAGATGGAGAGAATGCGGGTCACGCAGTATGTGATGAAGACAGCGCAGGCAGCCCGAAAAATCTGGACGGGGATGCCCGTGGCCGATAAAAAGGACCTGGTGTTGAACCAACTGGCGGGGAAAAATTTTCCCTCCGCAACCACCAGCCCCCCGAGTATGCCGTATGCCAGAAACGCCAGAGCCGCGCATCGAAAGTGGTTTTCCAGTTTTATTGTCCTTATCGCTTCTTTCTCGTGTCCGGCGTAAAGAAAAAAACCCAGGCCTGTTAAAACGGCTCCGGGGAATCCCAGCAGGTACCTTGCCATCGTGCTTCCCGCATTCAAGAAGTCGGAAGAGAAGATGGTGAAGGCAAGAACGACGAGCAGAATAATGGGGCCGAAATATTTATGAAGATGTTTCGGCAGGCTGGTCACCGATGGAGACCCGATTTGCACAGCCCGCCTGCCGAACTCAAAAAGAAAGAAGTAAGAGCTGACCAGCATCCCCCAGCGGATTATGTCGAAGGCGGGATGACGGCCTTTGATCATAACCCACATGTCCAGAAACTCGTTTGCCCCGTGGGTCAGCCCGAACGCGGCCAGGAGCCAAATGATATCCGCCAATTCGAATCGGCTCTCCCTGCGGGGCTGAAAGAGGATGGCCAGTCCCATGGTCAGGAAGGCAAGGCCATAGAAAAAAAAGACGACGTCCATGCCGTTTTGCAGCCATTGCCCTAAAATCGAAGTCATTGTCTGCTCCCGTGTCGCCCAAAGCGTCACCGCGAATCCGGCTCCCCTCACCTTTGCCGCTGAGCTACGGAAATAATATCAAATTGAGCAAGTTCGGGTGAGCAGACCCGATATTCCGGAAGCAGTGTCTTGCGGTCCAGGAGACAGGATGAAACCACCCTCAACCTTTCGCTTCCTGCCTGCGGTCTTGCAGCCATATGCTTCCCTTCCTGTCGGCCATCGTCTTTAAGAAGCGTTTGATTTCTGCGGCGATATCCGCCACCCTGGCATAATGATGCAGGTCGCGCTTTTCACTTGTGACAATCGAGATTGACAGGGTCATTATCGGAAACTTCTGTTCATTTCCCCGGCGATCCTTTGCCGTAATGAATGTTCTGTTTCTATCTTTTTCCGAATAAAACGATGGAGCCAGCCGGTCGAACCGGGCTGCTGCCTGGCCCGCTATCATTTCCGCGCAACCGGGAGACGAAACCACGACGAAATCATCCCCGCCGATGTGTCCCACGAAGGGGCTATCCCCTGCGGAATGGGCGATTTCTGCCAGCAAACCCGCAAACGCCTTGATAACCCGGTCGCCCTGGACATAACCGCAGGCATCGTTAAACGCCTTAAAGTTGTCTATGTCCAGGTACAGGAAGGCAAAAGGCTCTTTTTGCCGGATGCGGCGGTTCACTTCTTCCTCGATGGTGGGCCCTCCGGGCAGCAGCGTCAACGGGTTGGCGGACAACGCCCTGAAATTCCTGCGCATGATTCCCGCTACGCGTGCCGTCAGTTCCATAATCTCAAACGGCTTTGTCATATAGTCATCGGCGCC
>JBDRGJ010000078.1:0-8835 GCA_043817835.1 bacterium | reverse complement strand
CCCTTTTACGTCCGACAGCCATTTTTGAACGTATATTTTTGTTCATTGGGCACTTTGCATGGACCGGCGTAGTTTACCGTCGGAAAAGGGCGGCCCCTATGGGGTGAAAGTTGCAGTCAACTGCAACTTTCAGGTTAATACGTCATACCTCCCGAATTCCCTGCCCGACAGCCGTCACCCGCCTGCCATCAGTCGGGCAGGGGCGGGTAACTGAAGAATTCGGGTTAGTCCTTTTCAGTTTCTCCGCTTCGACCTTTTTCATAATCCGCCCTATTTGTTTTTCTGACTTCCGACTTCTGACTTCTGTATTCTGTCTACTGTATTCTTACACTTTCCATATCCTGCCAGTTCTTTCCCGCCTTGATATCCACTTTCAGAGGGACCGAAAGTTTCCAGGCATGCTCCATCTCCCGTTTTATGAACGCCGCCGCACTGTTCACTTCAGACTCAGGCACCTCGAAAATCAGTTCATCGTGAACCTGAAGTATCATGCGCACCCCGCTCGGGCTTCTTCCGGAAATGATTGCGCGGTGTATGCCTATCATCGCTTTCTTTATAATATCGGCTGAACCTCCCTGTATGGGAGAATTGACCGCCGCCCTCTCTCCGAAGGCCCGGATATTGCCGTTGGAAGCTTTAAGCTCGGGAAGGAAGCGGATCCTGCCGGACAGCGTTCTGACGAAACCCTTTTCTCCCGCTTCGGCCAGAGTCTTTTTTATCCACCCGGCGACGCCGGAATAAACCTTAAAGTAGTGCTCGATATAGTGCGCAGCCTCTTCGCGCGGGATTCCGAGTTCCTTTGCCAGGCCCGAGGCGGTCTGGCCGTAGACTATGCCGAAATTTATGGCTTTGGCCCTGCGCCTGGTTTCGGCGTCTGCCTTGTCGGGCCGGATGCCGAACACCTCGCAGGCTGTCTTGAGATGTATATCCTCCCCTTTGGAAAAAGCTTCAGCCAGGGTCACATCCCCGCTGACATGGGCCAGCACTTTAAGGTCTATCTGCGAATAGTCTCCCGAAAGCAGGACAAAGCCGTGTTCCGGGATGAAAGCCTTCCTTATCTCCCTGCCCTGCTCCGACCGGACAGGTATATTCTGGAGATTGGGCTTTGAGCTGGAAAGCCGGCCTGTGGCCGTGCCCGTCTGGTCGAAATAGGTGTGCAGACGGCCTGTTGCATGATCGGCCATCTCCACGAGATTGTCCACGAATGAGGATTTGAGTTTTGCCGCCTCGCGGTATTCCAGGATTTTCGCCACCGCCGGATGTGCTGCGGCCAGGGAAAGAAGCACCTCCTCATTGGTGGAGAAGCCGGTTTTTGTCTTTCTCCCGTGGGGAAGCCGGAACTTTTCAAAAAGCAGAAATGCCAGCTGTTTAGGCGAATTCAGGTTTACCGCGGAACCGGCCATTTCGTTCACTTCCGCGTGCAGGGCGATCATCTTCCGCTCCAGAGCCTTGCCCAGCTTTGTCAGGCGGTCCGTGTCCACCTTCACTCCGGCTGTTTCCATATCAGCCAGCACGGGGGCAAGCGGTTCCTCCAGCGAGTAATACACTTCTTCCACTCCAAGTTCCTTCATTTTTCCGGCTATCGCAGAAGCCAGATTCTCCGAAACAGCCGCCTCCAGCCTGAGCGCGTCGGGAACCGGCATCTTGGGAAGGAACATGCCCAAGTACTCGGCTGCCAGCCTTTGAAAACCATGGCCCGGCCGCAAGGCACCGGCACCATCTGATGACCGGATGTCTTCTTTCCGGGTGCGGTCAGAGACCGAGCTTTGCTGCACCTGCCCGACAGCCGGCAGGCGGGCGCCAGAGGCAGGCGCGGATGGATTAAGACAGTAGGCGGCCAGGCCGATATCGGTGAAATTGCGCGGTTCAAAACCGGTAAATCCGCATTTTTTCAGCAGGGCTTTAAGGTCCGGGCCTGTTTTTTTTACCGCCTGATCGCACAGGAGCAGGCGGAGTTTATCCTTTTCAGCCTGACTCAGGACCGAGATTTCCTTCACGGCTGCTTTTTTTCCGTCCGTGCTCAGGCAGACCCAGGCCCGTCCTTCAGGATCAGAGCCCGAAGCCATGAACACTCCGCCTGGTGAGACATGGCCGGTTTTCAACAAAGCCGTCCACTCGGTTTCAGGAAGGGGTTCGGCGCCGGCAGAGGAAACAGCAGGAACTGCGGCAATCTCCATAAGCTCCCTGAATTCAAGCCTGGATGCAAGCTTCCCCAGTGTTTCTCCGGCGATATCTGAAAGCCTGCAGTCCTTTATTGCCACTCCGGGTTCGGAGGAAGCATCCAGCGTCACCAGTTTTCCGGAAATTCTTGCGGCATCGGAGCCTTCCCTTATCTTCTCGGCGGTTCCGGGGTCCATCGAACCGCCGTTTTCCGCAGCCTTGAGCACGCCATCAAGGCTGCCGTATGCGCAAATCAGTTTTAATGCGCTCTTCGGGCCTATGCCTTTGACGCCCGGTATATTGTCCGAGGCGTCTCCGGTAAGAGCAAAATAATCGGCCAGCTTGTCCGGACTCAGGCCGTACTTTTCCCGCACCTGCTCGGCACCGGTGAAAGCCGGGCTTTTGCCGTCCCACACCTTCACCATTTCGCCGACCAGCTGAAGCATGTCCTTGTCGGAAGTGACGATTACGGCTTCAAATCCGTTTCGTCCCGCTTCGCCGGCCAGCGCGGCCATGATGTCATCCGCTTCCATTCCCCCGGCCGCCAGCACCCTGAAGCCCATGGCCCCGGCCAGATCCTTGGCCAGTGCCAGTTGGGTCTTAAGCCCTGCATCGGTTTCCTTTCTGTTGGACTTGTATCCGCCGTAAAGCCTGTGGCGGAAATTTTCCCCCGGCGAATCGAAACATACCGCGGCATATTCAGGGGTCTTCTCTTTTCTGAGTTTCAGCAGCATTCTTGCGAAACCGAAAAGAGCCCCCACCTCCTCACCTTTGGAAGAGGTGAGTCTGGGCAGGGCATGATAGCTCCTGTGAAGGAAACCATGCGCGTCTATGATGTAAATCGTGCCCCGTTTCATTCAGAAAAGATTTGAATTCGCCGACAGTAAGAACGGAAGAGCGGCATCTGTTTGGATTTATAATATCAGGGATAATCTATCAGATTGAAAAAATGGCAGGAAGCAGGATTAACGCCAACCTTTCACAATTTTCTGATTTTTCACAACTCTGCAATCTGCGCTTTTGGATTTTTAAAGGAGTGCGTCAAGCTGTTTTTTAAGTTCCGCCTTTGACTGAAGTCCTGTCAGATGAGACTTTGCCTGCCCGTCTTTGAAAAATATTACCGTGGGAATGGAGTTTATGCGGAAGTTGCCGGCAACGGAGGGATTCTCATCAGTATTGAGTTTCCCCACCTTTATCTTGCCTGCGTATTCACCGGCCAGTTCCTCAATAAGCGGACCCAGCATCCTGCATGGTCCGCACCACGGCGCCCAAAAATCAACCATGACGGGAATGGCGCTCTTGAGAACTTCGGCGTCGAAATTAGAATCGGTTATAACTGCTTCAGCGCTCATATCTGTCTCCTTTATATTGACGATTCCGACGAATCGTCAATATGACAACTGGATCAATATCCTTTATATCGATGATTCAGACGAATCGTCAATATGACAACTGAATCAATATCCTTTAAATTTCAACAACCGGAACAACCGCAAAAGCACTGCATAGAAACGGAAAGCTCTCAACTCGATTTTTTTGCGATTATCTTACGGATGGTTCCCGTGAATGAATATGCGCGAAGGACTTCACCTATAAATTAGCAGACTTATGATTTCTTGTCAAGAAGATATTTTACCTCATCCCACAGGACATCCATGCCCAGGGGCTTGGATATAAAGGAATCGGCGCCGGAAAGCATTCCCTCGGTCCGGTCGGCCGGCTCCGTGTACTTGGCGGAAAGAAGTATGATGGGGACTCTTTTGAGCCGGACAGATTTTTTTAATATGCGGCATAGTTCGAAACCGTTCATGTCCGGTAGCTGGACGTCCAGCAGTATTATGGCGGGAGTTATTTTTTCCAGCACACTCAACGCCTCGTTGCCCGAATTGGCGGTAGCTACCTCGACGCCTTTCAGGACCAGATTGTCCTTAAGGGTCTCGATAAACTGCTTGTCGTCGTCGACCATCAATATGGTCTGCGTCATATTATCATGCACAAGCCAGACTCCCACTTTCTCACCTTCTTACCCTCTCACTTTCTTACTATCACCATCCCAGCGTCAGCCTTTCCATGAGTATCTGCGGAAGGCCCTTCTCCTTCATGAGCGCCTGGACATGTCTGACATCGTATTTCAGCCTGAAAAGTTCAAAACTCTTCTCGTTTGAATCATAAATCCCGCAGGAGGCGCTGGTGTCGCGGTCCCTGGACTGTCCGACCGAACCCGGGTTTATCATGTATCTCGAATCTTTCATTAAAACCAGTTTCTGTCCCGCTTCAAAGAAGCTTATGGCCGGGAACCTTTTTCCCTTCTGCGTGAAGTACATGGGCACGTGGCTGTGTCCGATGAAACAGGGAGAAACCGTCCAGAGATCCACGCTTGACATGTACTGCTCTGCCGTTAAAAGATATTCCTCGGCAGGCTTCAGAGGGGAGCCGTGGACCAGGGTAAAGTCCTCCTCCTTCCTGATTTCCGGCAGGGATCTGAGAAAAGCGAGAGATACGGGGCTTATCTCCGCCTTGGTGAATTCGATGGCATCTTCTGCGTATGAATTGAACCACTTAAGGGAAAGAGCCCCTGTAACGCCCAGGTCGTGATTGCCGCTGACCGCTTTCAGTCCGGGAAGGGAAGCCAGCGCCTTTACGCACTCTTCCGGCTGGGGGCCGTAGCCGACCATGTCCCCGCAGAATATATATCCCTGCACCTTTTTACATGCGAAAAAATCCAAAATCGCTCTGAGAGCCGCATAATTGGAATGGATGTCCGAGAAAACCCCGTATATCATTATGAAAGTGAGAAAGTCAGAAGGTTAGAAGGTAAGAAGGCGGGATAAATGTTTGCATCAGAGCCGGCGAATTGCCGCGTGTCTATTGCCCCGTTACTTTCTTACATTCTCACTGATTACCGGGTTAATTGGAAACAGCGGCAACCTGCATCGCCTCGGCCGTTTCGACCGCCTTCTTCAGGGAAACGGATATCACCTGCGAAACGCCCGACTCCTCCATCGTGACTCCGTAGAGTATGTCGGCGACCTCCATGCTGCGCTTGTTGTGGGTGATCATTATGAACTGGGTCTGCTGCACGAAATCTTTCAGCAGGGTGGTGAAACGCTCCACATTGGCGTCGTCCAGCGGAGCGTCTGCTTCGTCCATTATGCAGAAGGGGGATGGATTGACGCAGAAGAAACTGAACAGCAGCGCCAGGGCCGTAAGCGCCTTCTCCCCTCCGGAAAGCTGCGATATGCTCTGCAGGCGCTTGCCCGGCGGCTGGGCCATTATCTCTATGCCGGTTTCCAGCAGGTTGTCGGGCATGGTAAGGCGCAGGGCAGCCTCTCCTCCCGCGAAGAGCCTGCCGTATATCCGCTGGAAATGAGTCTGCACAAGATCGAAGGTATGGCGGAAATTTTCCCTGGTCGTGGCGTTAATCCTGTTTATGGCGGACCTGAGGTCGCTTTTAGCCTTGTTCAGATCTTCGATCTGTGTCTTGAGAAATACGTCTCTGGCGGTCAGGGCCTCGTATTCCTCCGGGGCGGTCATGTTGACGGGCCCCATGTTCTCCAGCCTGCGCCTGAGGAAAGTCACCCGTTCGTGATCGGTTGCCTGGGCCTGGTACTTCTCCCCCGCCTGCTCCGGAGTCAGGTTCCAGTCTTCCATCAGCCGGCTGGAGGTGTCTTCCATGCGGGCACTGGCGGCGTTTATCTCCATATCGCTATCGTGCACCCGGGACTGGAGCTCGGATGCTTCGGACTTGAGCGCGGATATTTTTTCGTTTCCGGCGTCGAATCCGCTTTTAAGGGAGTCCAGTTCTTCCGTCATCTGCTTTTGACGGACTTCCAGTCCGGCCAGTTCGTCTCTGGCGGCAGAAAGGGCGGATATGGCTTCATCCCTGTCCGAGGCCAGTTTTTGCAGACGTTCCCGCATTTCATTCCTGCGCCCGGCTGTCTTTTCCAGCTCTATGGCAAGGCTGTTTTTCTCGTTCTCCAGCCGCCGCGCTTCGGCTTCCAGATGAGCCAGTTTATGCTCCATGTTCTCCGAATTGGAACGCGCGGATACAAGTTCTTCCCTGGCCTTTTAAATAATCCTCATTGAACAGATTTTTCCGGGCCCGGAGAGTCTCCGTTTCCGTCCTTTTCTCTTCCCTGGCCTCTTTTATCCGGCCCATCTCATCCCTCAGTCCCGAAAGGGATGTCTGCATCTTCTCCAGTTCTTCCCGGATTCCGGAGATATCCTCTCCGTTGATGCGGACAGACTCGCCAGCCATGCCGAGTTCCTCTCCGGCGCCGGCAGCCGCCACGGAAAGCGCGTGCTCTTCCATTCTGAGGAAATTGAGCTTTTCCCTGACTGCGTTTATGGACTCTTCTGCTGATGAGGCATCGGCGACCGAGGAAGCCGTCTCCGAGGAAAGCCCTGCCTCCTCTTTTTCCAGAGCAGCGACTTGCCCGTTTAGTTCCCCTTCCTCGCACCAGTAGGATTCGGGGGAAGCCGCTTCGGGAACTCCTCCGCACACCCAGAAAGGGCCGCACACGGAGCCGTCGGAGGCGAATACGTTCCTGAGAAGGTGGGAAACCAGTGCCCGGTATTCAGGCGGAAAGGCAATCCTTTCCAGCATTCCTTTCGCGCCTTTCGGGCTGTCCCATGCCGCGGCCTGCTCCTCCGGCACGGCATTCAAAACGATGAAACGGCAGCGGCCTTTGCCCAGATGCTTCAGATAGTTTATGGCTTCGGCGGCGCTTTCCTGGGTTTCGCAGACGATTGAATCCAGAAACCTGCCCATCGCCTCCTCGACGATAATTCTGTCCGCATGGTCTCTGACTTCCACCGCGCGGCGCAGCGTCCCCTTCATGCCTGGCAGATTGGCGCCGAGCACCGCCTGGGCGCCCACCCAGTAGGAATCCCTGCTTCCCTGGGCCTTAACTGCTTCAAGCCGGGCGGTTGCTCCGGCTTTCTGTTCGCGGACCCTGCCGAGCCTCAGGTTGAGCTCATCCAGCTTTTTGCGCGCCTCTTCTTTCCTGTTTTCCGCTGCCGTGAATTCCGCGCCGGCCGCCTCCAGTTCCGCCCTCTTCGCTTCCAGCAGTCCCTTCTGCCGCGAAAGCCCGGCGTCCAGTTCCGCGCAACGGTTTTTTCCCCTCTCCAATTCCTTCTCCAGGTTTATCAGGTCCTCCTTCTTGTGGGTCACCGATGACTCCTCAAGCGCCAGCTTCCTGGAAAGATTAACTTCCGTCTCGTTTATGGCATTCAGGGCGGATTCGGCGGTTTCTATGGCGGCCTGAAGGGAGGAAACTTCGGTTTCCATGGACTGGAGCACGGAGGCCTTCTGCTTCAGTTCGCTCTCGATGAGCCCGGCGGAGTTCTGTTCGGAGGTCAGCCGGGCTTGCGCATTTTCTATCTCCGGGTCCATCCCGCCGATGCGTTTGAAATTCCTCTGCTCGTCTGCGTTAAGGGCGGAAATCTGGCGGCCTATCTCCTCGGCAAGCCTTTCGCAGTTATTTATCGTGCCTTCCTTATGGACTATGCCGTATTTCACCGCGGAGACCGTTTCCATAAGCTTCCCGGCCTCTTCCTGCTTCTCCGAAAGCCGCAGATTGAGCGCGGACGACTCCCCTTCGCCGGCGCTTATCCGTCCGTTAAGGTCCTCCATCTGCCGTTTCACCGGAGCAGCGGCCGCCTCTTCGGTCTCTATTTCGGCCTTCCTTGAGGCAAGGTCGTTGAGCAGCATCGACACTTCCGCGCCTTCCAGCTCTTCCTTGTATTTCTGGTGCAGCCTGGCTTTGCGGGCCTCCGCATCCAGTTTTTTTATCTGGTCCTCTATCAGCGTGATGGAATCGGCAAGGCGTCCCAGGTCCATGTCCACTTTTTCCAGTTTCGTAAGAGCCTCGTCCCTCTTGGCCTTGTACTTGGAAACTCCGGCGGCTTCCTCAAAAAGCTCCCTCAGCTGTTCGGGCCTGGATTCCAGCACCTGGTTGACTCCCCCCTGGTCTATGATGGCGTAACCGTCGCCGCCGATGCCGGTGTCCAGGAACATCTCCCTGATGTCGCGCAGGCGGCACTGGATCTTGTTCATGAAGTATTCGGATTCGCCGGAGCGGAAAATCTTTCTGGATACGGAGACCTCGCTGAAGTCCACGGGAAGACGCCGGGACTCGTTGTCGAAAATCATGGTCACTTCCGCCATATGCAGGGGAGGCCGCTTGCTGGTGCCTCCGAAAATGATGTCCACCATTGAGGTGGAGCGCAGGGATTTCCAGGACATCTCGCCTATGCACCAGCGGATTGAGTCCACCACGTTGGATTTGCCGCAGCCGTTGGGTCCTATGAAGCCCGTGATTCCGGGCTTGAATTCCACGCGCACGCGGCCGGCGAAGGATTTGAATCCGGTTATATCTATTCCTTTAAGATACATCGTCGTCCTCTCAGGATTGGAATTAGCCTACAAATGAAGCTCCTCGGCTTAAAAGCCGAGGTTTCTGAGCGGAATCCTCCGAAGCTTCATTACACCCTCCTTCGCTCTTCGAGCTACGGAAGGGTCCTCGCTCGCATTCATCCGCAGTCTGAAGACTGCGGTTTTCCCTGCCCGACAGCCGGCACCCGCCTGCCATCCGTCGGGCAGGGGCGGGTGCGAAGGAGGATAAAAAAATGGATGGAAATATATATTTTTCCATCTTTTACCGTTTACTTGTC
>JBDRGJ010000077.1:0-2050 GCA_043817835.1 bacterium | reverse complement strand
TTAGCCCGAATCCTTCAGTTGAAGGATTCGCCCGGAGGGCAGCTCTTTTGCCCTGTCCCAGCAAATCATTGGGCAAAAGAGCTGGGTTGTCCCGCCCTTTTACGTCCGACAGCCATTCTTGAACGTATATTTTTGTTCATCGGGCACTTTGCATGGACCGGCGTAGTTTACCGTCGGAAAAGGGCGGCCCCTATGGGGTGAAAGTTGCAGTCAACTGCAACTTTCAGGCTAAAGTATCGAAGGATAGAACGGGTCGCGGTTCTTTGATTCCAGGTAAAGCACGCAGGTCAGCAGTTGGGCGGGGTTGGCCAGCCGGCTAAAAGCGAAATCGAGATGCACCTGAAACCTTGCGGTGGTTGACGGGTCCCTCATGACGAAACCGGCCCGGCGCTCCTCATGGAAGAATCCGTATCGTGCCTGAATAGCTCCGCCCATATGCCCGAAAAGCCTGCGCAGAGTGTAAAGTCCGGGGTGCTCATCCCGGATTTCCAGCACCGGCTGATTTTCCGTGTCTATGAGAAGCCAGTCCCTGCCCAGCATGGCCGGCTTTTTTCTTTTTAAACGCGCGATTTCCTTCCCCTTGCCGTCTTTCAAAAGCACTATACCGAAAGCTTCAAAAGCCTCTATAACCATGTTGCCCTGAGTGTCCGTCAGTTTCAGCACCCGGCCGCCCTGAGCCCACATCAGCAGGCCGGTCGCAAAGACCGGCAGGAAGAACAATTCAGGAAGGGAGGCCAGGAATCTGCCGCCCGGAAGGGCATTAAGCGCACCTGTGATCATACCCGCTTTCCCTGCCACAGCCAGGATGCTCCATCCCACGTGAAAGAAGAGCAGGGAATAAAGCGAGGCCGCTATCACGGTTTCGTGAAAGCGGGGATATTCGGCGCAAAGCTTCTGCCTCTGCCGGTTGTTTATGTCGAAAAAAATCATTTTCGGGGTGACTTCCCTGGTGATAAGAAACGGGAAGAAAAAATCCGGAGGAACTTCTTTCGGAGGAGGCGACAACCTCGGGTTTTCTATTTTCTGCGCGAAGGAACGCGACAGTATCGCTCCGAAGCCCCATGCCATAAAAATCACAAGCCAGATGGGGGCGGAGACGGGATTCCTGGCGACATACGGCGGGAGCCCGGGTCGCGGCTTCGGCTGTTCCGCAGCTTTCGGCGGGGCGGACCAGACCGTCTCCGGCCCGGGGGAAGCGGTAACAGCCGCACTCGAAGCAAAAACGGATGAAATTGCGGCCCCGGTTTCCCGGGAGCCTGCAGCTTCCTCATCCGGGATTGCGGACCGGACCGGAGGAATTTCCTCCTCAGCAACGGCTTTGTGCCGTTGGGCTTCGTCGGCTTCTTGCGGACCGCTATTTTCTCGCCGGAACTGCGTATCGAGCTGATAATTTCCGCGAACTCCCCCGGCTGTACGCCTGAGGAAGAAATGGCGAAAGACGAGCCGGCGTAGGTTAAAAACCCTATGCGCTGGGTTTTGCCTGCGTCGTAATAGGACATGTAGTAAAGCATGGCCGCCCCGTGGATGGAGGCTTTCTGCGTTTCCCCGCTTATGGATATGCCTTTGGCACGCAGCGGATCCATCTGTTCCTTCACTCTGGCCTTGAGGTAGAAGTCTCCGAGATCGCAGTTGAGCTGCGTGAACTCGAAAGTGGCTTCTTTTCCTTTTTCGAGTCTCAGTACGATATCGGGATCGTCCACCTGGGCATCCCGGACCCATCCGGCCGGGAAATCCACGGCCAGTTTTGAGTCTGAAGTCCTGAATTCCGCTGCGGCAATGCAAACGACGGAAAAAGCCGTCACAATTGCGGCAAGGGCAAACACAGGAAAGTTCTTTTTCAGCATTTTAAAAATACAGAATATGCAGTATAACAATATGCTTTTTCCGAGTCCAGTGCTCTGAAACATTTTGTCGGGAAAAAGTTAAAGTGTCATGATCCAGAAAAGTAGAAATGTCATGGTTATGTGCTAAAACCTCTCTTTAAGGCATCCAGCCGGGAGGTTTATGGAGCAAACACTGACCATGAGCAATCAGGAAATAGACAGATTGA
>JBDRGJ010000076.1:0-5510 GCA_043817835.1 bacterium | reverse complement strand
CCGTTGGCATGTAAGCGACGAGCAACGACGCCGGAAGTTAAAAGCGGCCGGCCCTTTCAAGTAAGTTTCGCTGCTTTTTGCGGCGAAACTATCAGCGGAAGGGAGGCCCGATCCTGGACGATTTCGTTGTTGCTCATCGGTCACAGGCCTACAGGCCTGCTTCCTCTTCGCGCCTAGAAATCGTCCCGAACTTTCCAAAGTCCGGCAGGTTCGGTACGTGCCGAATCTACGCAATCTGGAACTTCGGTACGTGCCAAACATCCAAACTCCGTAGGTTTGGTACGTACCGAATCTACGCAATCTGGAACTTCGGTACGTCCCGTTCGTCAATGCCTTCAAGGAAAGAACGGGACGTCTCATGCTTGGGCCTCCAAAACGGGCATAATCATCCGGTCAGAGCACTAGAGGCCGGCCTTCCCGGTTGAAAAATTTTCGTTGTTTTTTTCTAAAGGGTTTTTAAAAGTGGCAGACTCTGAGGCAAGATTTTTTGTCGGAGTGACGGCAAGGACTGTAAGTGATTCTTCCGGCCGATCGGCAGGAGTGCCCTTCAAAACCAGAATTCTCTTGGCTATTTCCGCAAAGGCAGGAGCGGCTGTTTCGCCGCCATAGTGCTTGACGCGGGGATTGTCGAGTACCACCAGTACGGTGAACTGGGGGTTTCCGGCTGGCGCAAATCCGCAGAAAGAAGCTATGTGCTGCGTGTCGGTATATTTGCCGTCTGCAGTGAGTTTGCGGGAGGTTCCGGTTTTGCCGGCTACCCTGTAGGAGCGTATGCGCGCCTGCGTGCCCGTACCGCTTTCCACGGTTTTTTCAAGCATGTTCCTGACCGCATCCGCTGTGTTTTCGGATATTACCCTGCGTATTTTCATGGGCTTACGGTAGGACAGGACTTTTCCCGACCTGTCGGTTATCCGGTCGACGAGCCTCGTCTCCATCATAATCCCACGGTTAGCCACCGCAGAATAGGCGTTTAAGATTTGCAGACTGGTGGCGCCTATTCCGTGACCGTAGCCGGCAACGGCCAGATCCACCTGTTTCCAGTATTTTATGGAACGCATCAATCCCGCCGATTCGCCCGGGAAGTTTAATCCGGTTTTTGTCCCGAACCCGAAAGCTCTTGCGTAGAAATAGAAGTTCTCCAGCCCGGTTTTGAGGGCTATTTTAGCTGCTCCGATGTTTGAGGAACGTTCCATGACACCTGAAATGGAAAGCACGCCTTCAGGCGTATGGTCGTGTATTATGACTTTCGGGAGAAGTGCCCAGGCGCCCTTTTCGCAATCGATTTTATCAGAAAGATCTATCGTTTTTTTATCCAAAGCGGCAGCCAGGGTGATGAGTTTGAAGGTGGAGCCCGGTTCGTAGACCCATTGTATGGGCGGGGTTTTGTGGAGGTTCTGGGGCCATGCGGCAAGGGCCAGCAGGTTCCCGCTGGCCGGTTCCTGCACAAGCACCATTCCCATGTCCGCCCGGTTGCTTTCAACCGCTTCGCGGATTGCCTGCTGGCAGAAAAATTGGATGTTCTTATCCAGAGTCAGACGGATATCCGGGGGATATTTTTCCTTCCGTTCTCCCTGTCTGTAAATTATTCTTCCGGCCCCGTCTTTTATGACTTCCCGGTATCTCATGTTTCTGCTGAGCAGACGTTCGTAAAGCTGTTCCAAACCCGAAAGACCGTGTCCGTCCGTCCCAACCACACCCAGCAGATCCCTGGCAATGTCTTTCCCCGGATATGAGCGTGTCTGCGTCATCGACAGCGAAACGCTCGGCAGTTTAAGGTTGCTGACTTTCTGGGCGGTTTCCGGATCGAGGTCCTTTCTCAGACATATGAAATTTTTCCCCCTTTGCCATTTTCCCGTCAATTCCTTAACGGGCATGCCCAGCACCGGGGCCAGAGCTTTCATGATTTTTTCGGGGGTTTTGGCTTCGCTTTTCAGCACCGAACAGTACCACGAAGGCAGAGATTCGGCCAGGACTTCCCCCGAGCGGTCCAGGATTCTCCCTCGCGGGCCCGCCTCCGGAATTTTGCGGTTAAACTCGCGGGAAGCAAAATCCGAAAGCGCCTCATGCTGCACGGTCTGCAGGTAAACCAGCCGACCTGCAAGCGGCAGTGCGGGCAGCAGCGTCAGAACAAAACAGATATTAAGCCGTGATTTAAGGGTGGGAACGCTCATTTGGAAACACCGGTAAAACAAGCAACACAAGAAAAATAAGCAATGTAAGAAACGACAACGACTGAAGTGGAGACCCACGGACTAACGTCAGTGGCTACATCTTTGAGGGATACCCTTAGTCGCATTCATTGTCCGCCTGCGGGATGAAGCGCCTGCGAAGACAGGGGGACCACCCGTGACTTTCCCTGCTTGACAGCCAGCAGGCGGGTGCGAAGGCGGGCCTGTACCGATATTTTGCTGTTTCCTGTTTTTCTTGTGTTTCTGAATCAATTTCTCACTGTTTACTTATACTGTCAGCAACGTTCAGTTTCGCGAGCCAGCCGCGGAAAGGCCGGGCTGTTTCGTTCTCCAGCTTCACTATCTGGTCAGGTTCCGGAGCGACCATTCCCAGATTTTTGCGCGCAGCCAGCGCCACCCTGCCGGGAGAAATCGCGGAAAGCAGCCGGTGCTGCAGATAAACGTTGCGGTTCCTTACGGCCTGCAGTTCCATTCTGGCTTTCTCCACTGAGTAGCCCAGCCGCGTGGCCTGGATATTTTCCCAGGCGAATAACAGGAATAGTGCGCACAATGCAATAAACCATGCGGAATATGTTTTTTTCTTCATCTTGTCATGCGGGCCGGAGCATGATGTTTATCCGTGCATCAGTCGTGTCATACATCCATTTTTCTGAGACTGCGCTTCCCCCACACGTAATAAGTCTTGCCGCAAAGACAGGACACGCCGGCAATACCGCTTCTTTCATCGCTTTTGTAAACGACATACAACAGCCGCGACAGGTGTGCGGTTGTGCCGAGCATATTCTCAGCATTCATGATGACTGACCTCCGTCCGTTCTGTTTTTACGTGTTGTGGTTTCCTGGGTGACGACTTAAATCAAGGCGGGCGTCCCGCCGAGTAGACGCCCGCCGAAAGCATGGATTCATCTCCTGAAACGTAGGGCGCGGGATGCAGTCCGCAAGACTGTATTTCCAGCCCGGCCGCGGCCAAAAACCGCTTTGATTTTCCGGGAGGATGAATCCATATATCTTTCCAAATCACAGGCGGACGCCCCGCCGAGTAGGCGTCCGCCCAAAGCATGGATTCGGCCTGGTTCGCAAGAAACGCGGGATGAGGATGTTCGCGGTTTTGCCTCATTTGTCCGGTTATGGGTTATTTCCATTCGTCCCGATCCAGTTGTCGAATCCATATATCGTTTATTCCGCTTTTCCGACTTTTTTTTAAAAAAATCAGATCTGTTAGTCATGTCAATGCCCGGCCGTCCCGTTCAATATTCCGGGAACCGGGTGCGATAAATTATCTCTCCAAAAACGGCGCAGGTCAGCATCTTCCCACATCGCGGCGCACATCATATCAGCGAAGTGCATCAGGCCGCCGTTCCCGGGCCGCAAAGCCGACCCAGACGTCTCCCCGCCCTTCCCGGGAGTTTCAGAAAAAGGAAGTTTTCTTACTTTCATGTTTATATCTTCTCGATCACCCTGAGTTTGGCGCTTCTTGCCCTGCTGTTGAGTGTAATTTCGCACTGTGATGGCTTTACCGGTTTGCGAATCGTCCATTTCCATCCCCCCACGGCTATCATGGATCTGAAAGTTTCCTTTACGATGCGGTCCTCCAGGGAATGGAAGCTTATTACCGCCATTCTTCCCCCTTTACGCAGGAGAGCGGAGGTTTTCTCTATGCCCCTCATCAGGTTGTCGAATTCGTAGTTTACCGTGACGCGCAGCGCCATAAATGTCCTTGTGGCCGGATGTATCCTCGAGTTTCGGCGGGTCCTTCCGCTGAAAAGACCTTCCACCACCTGACGCAGATCCCCTGTTGTCTTGAAGGGGTTTTTCCCCCGTTTTTCCACGATTGCCTTGGCTATTTTCCAGGAAAACCGTTCTTCTCCGCATACACGCAACAGGTGGTCCATCTGCTCAAACGGCCATGTGTTAAGAATGGTTTCCGCGGTCAGAGAGTTGTCAGGATTGATGCGCATATCCAGAGGCCCATCGTGGCGGAAGCTGAAACCGCGGGAAGGCTTGTCAAAGTGCAGGGATGACACTCCCAGGTCGAAAAGCGCTCCGGAAAGGCTTGATATGCCTTCTCTTCCCAAGATATTTGTCACGTCTGCAAAATTGCCTTCCAGAACTTTGGCTTTTTCTTTGAAAGGAGTCAGATTTTTTCTTGCGATGGCGACCATCTCCGGGTCCCAGTCAAGACCGATTATCCTGCCATCCGGTGAAAGGTGCATGAGCAATTCCGATGAATGCCCCCCCATACCCACCGTGGCATCCAGGTATGTCCCTGAGAGATCGGTCAGAAGAAGTTCGGCTATCTCTTTGTGCAGAACCGGAGCATGAGAGAACTCCTCCTGCATCACAGATCGAAAATCTTGCCGAACTTTTCGAAAGAAGGCCGGGCGACCTCTTTGTTGTAATTTTCCCATCGTTGCGCATCCCATAATTCAGCCTTGTTGCCAACGCCCCGTATAATCACGTTTTTTTTAAGGAAGGCGTGAGCCTTGTGATTTTGCGGCACCAGTATCCGCCCCTGCTCATCCACCGGCGTCTCCACAGCATTCCCGAAAAAAAATCTTTTAAAAGCCCTTTCATCTTCTTTGTTTGCCGATTTAAATGCTTCCAGGTTGTTTGCCAGCAGGTTTTCCCACCGCGAAGGCAGGAAGATGTAGAGGCACCTGTCCAGCCCTATTGTAAGCATGAAATGGGTTTCCTTTTCTTTTTTGAGCTCGTCGCGAAAGCGCGCCGGCACGAACACACGGTTCTTGCCGTCGAGACTGTATGAGTATTCTCCGTAAAACGAGCTCATTTTACCGTCTTGCTCTACGCTGCGGGATAATTACTGAGTCCTGCATAAATAATGTCCGCACTGGCCGGGATGATTTCGGAGCGAAACGAGGAACGCGCATAGCGGGGCTATGTAAGCGACAAGTGACGAAGTTACAGCCCGAAAGCGCCCGGCCCTTTCCCGGCGGGAAAGGGAGGTTTGCCTTTGAGCGACTGCTTCGTTGCTCCTCGCTCACAGGCCGAAGGCATGCTCGTTCGTCGCGCCTCGCATTCATCTTAAATTCAAGCCTCCATTGGGGACATTACTTATGCAGGGCTCAGTTTAACCACTTTGCAACACTATTCACCACTTTCCACCACCGGGAAATTAAGTATAGAGCATGCGCAGCATTTTGTCAAGACCTAATTTTCGGATGTCGGGAAAAAGTTAAAGTGTCATGATCCAGAAAAGTAGAAATGTCATGGTTATGTGCTAAAACCTCTCTTTAAGGCATCCAGCCGGGAGGTTTATGGAGCAAACACTGACCATGAGCAATCAGGAAATAGACAGATTGA
>JBDRGJ010000075.1:0-3682 GCA_043817835.1 bacterium | reverse complement strand
AATCCTCGGATAAGGACAAATTTTTCTACTGTAGCCCGCCGATTTATCGGCGCTGTAATCGAAAGCCCGATGAATCGGGCAACTACACCCGTCTGGTGAAAAATGTCAAGGGCATACCTGGGCGTTAGCCGAGGATTTGGGGAAATGCTTGCGCTTGTGGAAAAGCATGACTAAAAAGTATTATTAATTGTGAATGCGCTGACTGTATGTTATGTAAGGGACAAAAATTATGAAAAGAAAAGCGCTATCTGTTCTTTTTCTCATATTGATACTCACGGGCGCCTACGCGATGTGGAACAGCTACAGGCGCGCAGCCAGGGATATAGCTGAGGCCGCATCACGGCAGTCCAGGAAACGGATAGCGGTCCTGGCCTTCTCCTCGGAAACAGGAAGCAGAAGCAAAGCCAGCGCCATAGTCACGGAGCGGCTTACGACCGAGATGGCTTCAAGACCGGAAGTGGAGATGGTGGAAAGAGAAAAACTGAACGAGGTCCTCAAGGAACAGGGCATACAGGCCAGGGGAGTGGTGGACAGCCGCACTGCCAGCGCAGTGGGGGCTGTGCTGGGAGTTGACGCAGTGGTCACCGGTACGGTCATAGATCTTGGGAACGGAAACGTGGAAATGAACGCCCGTCTTGTGGATACCCAGAGCGCCAGGGTGCTTAAGGCCGTCAACCATAAAATGACAAAAGACTGGGAGTCCGTTCCCTCTCCATGGTCAGACCTTGACCTTAACTATGACACCCTGCCTCCGGTCCCCATCATCCCGGACTCTTTCTTCATGACGCAAGACAACGAACCGCTATGCCACCGCCTCAGCGGGCAGGAATACAGCCTCCTGGATATGGCCCTGGAAATCAAAGCGAAAGGACTGGCCCTGGGCCTGAAAAACCATGAAATAGACATAAAAAAACTCAGGGCAAATCCGGGCAGCGACATAGCCGACCCGCAGATTCGCGCTCTTTTTTACTCAAAGGTCAAAGATTGGTACGGCAAACCATCCATCCCGGTGCCTACGGAAAACGAAAAACATCTTCTTGAAACAGCGTCTGCGATTCTGAAACTTCCGTCGTTGTGCGACAGATAAATTTTTCATTAATAAAAAAGGCCCGCCTTTATAAAGGCGGGCCTTTTTTATCAGGATATTTCAACTCACTTGAACGTCAGGATCCATTTCAGGAATTCATCCCAGCGGCTGTCCCTGGCCCAAGCCAGATTGTCGTAATTAGCATTATAGCTGTAGGCAGGCAGATAAACCGATATGCCGCTGGAATTAGGAGCATAGCGGCCCACGGTTCCGTTTTTTATGACCAGCGCGGAACCGATATAGCTGACCAGTTCGACGCTCTTGGCTTCAAGAGCCGGATTCCTGGTGGACGAGCCCACCAGCAAAACAAAATGTGAAAGGTCCCGGTAATCTGCGTCTGAGTATTTTTGGGTCGAAAACCGGGCGGTCTTTATGACCCCAGGTTCATTGGCCTGCATCGCCAGGTCAGCCCACTCGCCGGCCAGTCTCATGAGGCCGGGCATGGATGCGGCCCTTACGGCCGACTGGGTCACGGCTTTTCCTTTGGCCGAGTAATACTCCACATAGGAGTCCACCGCAAAAATCCCTACTTTTTCAGGACCGGCGGAAGGCTCTGCCGTTACTTTAGCCAGAAAAAGATCGTAAGCATAGCCGTCTCCGGGCTCGGTTTCTTCGGAACCCACCACAACTGCTGCATTATCTTTGATTTCGTAGGCCACGCCGGCCATCTGCATCAGACACGCGTCGCTGCCGTACACATCCAGCCTTCCGATACTGTTGATGGCTTTGGCAAGATCAGCGGTGCTGATATGGTTCCCGGTCTCCTGGTCATAAGAAATGCCCTTTGCACCGGCCCGTTTCCATCCGCTGCCGTGGTTCCACACTATCAGCATATATTTCTTGGCCGGATAGTTCATCTTGGCCCACTTTCCAAAATCCGCAAGGTTTTCCCAGTTTCCCATGTCTCTTTGTTGAAACTCCAGGACAGCAGGGGAAGTTATGGCCGAAGTATCGCTGTCTTTTTTTATCAGCAGCCTTTTGACGACATTGGCTTCTTTATTTCCGTCAGCCAGCGGGGCGGGGTTGCGCCAGTCCATATTGTAATAGTCATCATAGTCGTCCCAGTAATAGTTGGCATACTGGCCGCCTCCAGCGATTTCATGGCTCGCCATCCTGCCAAGTTCAACAACTATGTTGACTTTATCGGTGGAACCGACTTTTTCCATCTCATTTATATCTGAGACAGCAAACGGGGAAAGGTCGTTTTTTCCGTTGACGAAAACCATTATGGTCCACTCTTTTGCCGGCGGAAGAGCAAAGACTGGCGGTGCAATGGGGGCCGGCGGAAGAGCCAATACGGGTGGAGTGGGGGGGGCGGGCGGAAGAGCAAGTACAGGAGTCGCGCTTCCGACTGGAGGCGGAAGAAGGGGAACAGCGGAAGCATCAGCAATCCGGCTTATTGCCTGTCCGATATCCGCCCCCTGGTCAAAATCAAAATCAGCCGCCCGGGAAATTGTTATACCGGCATAAAACAAAACTGTCGCAACCATGCAGCTTATTCTGCCCGATTTTCGCAGCATTTTAATCTCCTTTCCCTAATAATTCATTACCGCCTGCCATAACACACATTATGCGCAATTACAGTATACGCCATCGGCATGGTCCTGACATGCGGCATAAGTCCCTGTCTCATGTAGGTCCCAGGGGAAATTCTGTGGGGGACTTAAGACCCAGAAAAAAAATGGTAAACTTTCCATATTGTCATGAACTGCAAACGGATTAATCCGGTTCTTCTGCTGTTTTTTTTGTTTCCGCTGAATACCATGGCGAAAAACGCACCTCCTGTTTTGCCGGACGATGCGCTGCCGGTTCCCATAGTGCGCCAGTCTACCGGTTATACCTGCGGCGCTGCAGCGCTGCTTTCGATTTTATCCTACTGGCAGGCATATAAAGTCGATGAAATAACACTTGCGGACATCATCGGCACAAGTCCTTCGGAAGGCGCAACACCGCAGGGAATAGTAAAAGGCGCAAAAAAATACGGCTTAAGCGCTTATTTCAGGGAAAACGTAACGATTGCCGACTTAAAAAAAGCGCTTGGACAAAGGGAGCCGGTTATACTGGATATTCAGGCCTGGCCGGACAAAACGGATGGACTAACCTGGGACAAAAGACGCGAAAACGGCCATTACGTAATCCTGACCGCTTTGGATAAGACTTATGCCTATTTCATGGACCCGTCTCTGGGTACAAGCTACGGTTATATTCCGCTTGCCGAACTGCCGGAACGGTGGCATGATTATGAAAATATGGACGGCAAAATCTGGGACAACAAACAACTCGCTGTTTTTATAAGCGGCAAAAAACCGCTTAAAAAATATCCTTCCGATTTAGTCCCCATCAATTAATCTGAAAAGTTCCGTTACTCTACCCTCTCCACCCTAAACTATAATTGTATCGCCTGCTCTCAACTCTCCGCTCTAAACTCTAAACTTCTGCTTTCTATCGTGCGCCGGCCAGGCGGGCGACCGCTTCTATGGCTGTTTTGGTTATGTCGGTGGCATATTTCCAGTCTATTTTTGCCGAAGTATCCAGTGTGTCATGATATCCTTTGCGGTCAATATTGACGGCATTCATGTGCTCATTGATAAAGAC
>JBDRGJ010000074.1:0-2958 GCA_043817835.1 bacterium | reverse complement strand
CCGGCCTGGGGCGCGTCGGACAGCATGAAGCGACGTTCATGCATAACCGGTATTTCCAGGGGATAAGCCAGGAGTATCTCGGGTTTGCGTCAGCGCAGGGCTGGGGCATAAACGCGAATTTTGTCAATTCCGGGGACATCGCCAGGACGACTATCTCCAATCCGGACGGAACCGGTCTTGGCAATACCAAGCTGACCGACCTGGCGTTGGGGGCGGGATACGGGTGGTCGCTGGATGATTTTCTGGTTTTGGGAGCGGGTTTTAAATACATCCGGGAATCAGCAGCCGGCATATCAGCTACAGGATATGCGGTTGATTTAGGGGCGTTGTATTCTCTTCCCGCAGTGAAAGGTCTGAATTTTGGTTTTGCAATCCAGAATATCGGGCCCAGGGTCAAATTCCAGAGCGCAAATGAGAACCTGCCGTTAAATATCAGGGGAGGCGCTGCTTACAGTTTTTCGGCCTATGGACAGAACAGCACGGTGGCAGTCGATATTATGCAGGAGGCCAGCGAGGGAGTTCTTGCGGGTTTGGGACTGGAGACGGTGATAGCCGGTATGATGCCGGTAAGACTTGGATTCAATACGCGCAACGAAGCGGGGCCGGGCATCACCGCGGGCATGGGATGGATTTACGGAAACTGCTCAATTGATTACGCGTTTGTCCCGTTCGGGGAGCTCGGAACCGCCCACCGCATAAGCGTATCGGTCCGGTGGGGTAAGACTGCGCATAAATCTAACAGCGACACTTCCCCGTTTATTTCCGGGGTCCGCCAGGCTGTTTCGTCGCCTTAACTGACTGTATTCCAGAAGACTATCACCTGTTCTTAAAGTTTCTAGGTGCTGACCTTCTCTCCCTCCCCACCGGCCGGAAAATCCGGCTAGTTACGGTTTCTGACCGCCCCGTCCCAAACATCCAAACTCCGTAGGTTTGGGATATACCGAATCTACGCAATCTGGAACTTCGGTACGGATCGGTGCCGCTCGTCTCTGTCGTACTTTCAGCTTCGGCTCCGCCGCACTCCCGGCCTTCGGCGCTGTCGGGTGGTGCTGGCGTTTTGAAAGTGCACCCTGTGGCTCTGGGGCGCCGCAAAGCACCAGAGGTTTGCGGCACGCCGGAGGCGACCGTCCGGCTCCGCCGTACGGTCTCTGACCGTACCTGAACATGACCTCTGGTCATCAAACAGGTGCGGGTGCGACACTTCAATACGCCATAGGCTGAAGTACGGCCAGAGGCCATCAGAGGTCAAGCCTTGTGTTGGGGTACGTCGCGTCGTTGACAAATTTATATTCCCGTATTACACTTATAGATAAAGCGTTTTAAAGCCTCGCAGAGTGAGATTGAGCAAGTTGCAGTCTGCGTCGGGTGGGGTGTTTTGTCGCCATGGTGGGAGCGTGAGAAAACTATATAGGGTCGAAATGGAAATGAGAAAGCTTGGTTGTGGATATGTGGTTTTGGCAGCTCTTTTAGCGGGGTTGATTGCATTTTCGCCGGCTGGTTTTGCCCAGCACGACCCGGTGAGTGAGAAAGATGTGGTCCGATCCTGCATCCAGTCTGCTCCCGTGGATAGGCTGGAGTATTGGGAGATAAATCGTTCTGGATGGGAAAGTGCCTGCGAAAACTGGCCGGAGCCGAGGAAAGCTTTCGAGGCTGCGCGGAAAGGAAGGGTAGCCGAATGCATGAAGCAGTACCCCGTGGAATATGAAGGGCGCTATGGAATCAGCATTGACATCTGGGACGGCTCCTGCGAAAGACAAGGGCTTACCAGACACGAAAAATATATCAATCAAAGGATCGACGCTGCCGAGATTTCCGCGCGTGTGCTGGGTGAGAGCGCTCGACCTTCCCCGTCGGATATCCAGGAGTTCTTGAATACGCCGACCGAGTTGTTCCCCAGAAACATTCAGGCAGTTGTGGAGCTGAAGAAGTCAGAAATCATGAGACTGGCAGATGGAACTTCAACCCGACTGGGGGATGCGCAGGCGAGGAAGAAAGCAATGAAAGGCGTTGGCAAGGAAATTGACTTGTTGAGAAAGGCGAAGTGGGATGATAAGTCTCAATTAAACAAGTACTTCGACGGTGAAGCCAAAAGAGAGAAAGGGACGCTCGTGGATGGCCGGGAAGATCCGAGCTTGGCTGAAGCTGGTAGTGTCAGCGGTGACGGTGCCGGGTATCCGGAGAGGAAAAGCGTGCTTGCACACCGCAATGCTCCGCCAGCTCTCGGACAATCCAGGGCTTCCGTAGATGCAAAGGTCGGGAATCCGTCTACGGCCGATCGTACCGGGTGGTTGCCGGGCACATTGAAATGCGGCTTGACAAAATCCAGCGGGGCTTTGTTTCGCATTCCGAAGAATATCGCGAGTTGGGGTTCCCGGCTGGAATGGGCCGCTGGAAAAGGGATGCAGGGCCTTAAGCGTGGTATAAGGGGGATTCCGGAAAACGACCGTCTAAAGCCGGCGGTCTCAAAAGCCAAACAGGAAATCCCCTCGGTTCAAATGCCCAAAGGCAAAGCCGGCCAGGCAACTGAGAAGTTGAATGAAGCTCTGCGTCAAAAATTCCATGACTTCTATTCCAACGAATATGATTTTTCGCGTGACGGGGACCAATGTTCGAAGAATGTCAGGCGACTTATCAAGTTCCTTAAGCCAGCCGGTTTAGACTTATCAGAAGCAAATGTCCTCGTTGTTTTCAATAAAAATCGATTCCTTCGTTTTGGCGACAATATTCCCTTCTGGCCGAAAAAAGCACGTCAAGGAGCCGGGGGAATACTTTTTCATCATCATTTACTGGAGTATCGCGGGCAAGTTCTCGATCCCTCTTTCGCACAGAAGCCCACCGTCATGAACGTCAAGGATTATCTCCAAACCAATTTTCACTCATTCTTTTCTTCTGAGATTCCGAAGAACTTGTGCGCAAGAGTCTTCCCAGCAAAAGACTTCATGCGCTTCGCTGAAACGG
>JBDRGJ010000073.1:0-10612 GCA_043817835.1 bacterium | reverse complement strand
TACCAAAAGGCCGGTGAGGGCGAAAATATGCCGCCCATGCGAAGATTCAGCGAAACCCGGAAACCGGCCCGCGCAGCTGCGGGGCTTTCCTCAAGGGAAAAAACCGCCGATGATTAAAAAACCGGCACAGACTTCCGTTCTTCCGGAAATGGCATCAGTCGTGCTGGACAAGGGCTTTGTCCGGCTCAACCGTTTCATGGGCGGAGACCATGACGTACTGCAGTCCGCACGCGTCACCTTCGGCTCCGAATCAAAGGGAGAAGAAAAAGACCGCAGGCTGATAGAATACCTCCTCAAACACAGCCACCTGACCCCTTTCGAACATGCCGTTTTTCAGTTCCACGTGAAGTGCCCCATCTTTATCGCCCGGCAGTGGATGCGCCACCGCTGGGGCTCATAAAACGAAATAAGCGCCCGCTACACCGAGGTCAAAGACGAGTTCTACGTCCCCTCCAGGTTCAGAGCCCAGGACAGCGTCAACAGGCAGGGGTCGGTTTCCGCCAGCGGGCTGGACCACGAACAACTCCGTGACGGATTCCGCTCGATAATAGCCAGGTCCTATGCGGTGTACGAAAGCTTCCTGAAAAAAGGCATGGCCAGGGAATTGGCCCGCATGGTCCTGCCGGTATGCCAGTTTACACAGTTCTACTGGACCGTCAATTGCCGCAGCCTGATGAACTTCATATCGCTTCGGGCGGACGCTCACGCCCAGTTTGAAATGCAGGAATACGCCCTGGCTGTTTCGCGCATTTTCAGAAAAAAAATGCCCTGGACCTGGCAGGCTTTCCGTTCCTTCATATGGAAAGGCAGAAATGAGGCCATAAGCTCCGATAAATTATGAGAACCCTGGCCATATTTTTTATCTTCTTCCCCTTTTCCGTTTTCGGCGCCGGAAAGGCGCAGTCCAAAGCCGCGCCTGAAAATTCCTCACGACCGGTATTCAAAGAAACCCGCAAAGGCGACTTGCGCGCATACGCGCGTTTCGCGGGCACTGCTACCGCCGAAGATTTTTTCAACGTCCCCTCCCCGTTCACAGGCAGGGTGGAGAGGGTCATGTCGGAACTTTTCCAGCGGGTGACGCCCAAGACCGTGATGGCCCGCATGGTTACATCCGAAACAGCGGCCCTGCTGGACGCCACATCGGAAGGTTCAAGAGAACAGACGGCAAACAGATGGAAAGGAATCTTTGAATACATCGACATCATGCCGCAGGAACAGGGATTGGTTGTAAAAATCCACGCCGTGTCCGGCAGGCAAGCAGACCGAAATGACCCGCTCTTCACGGTCGCCCGCAGGATAGTCGTAATAGGCAGGACTATTGAGCGCATCCACTCCGATATCCGCACGGGCCAGGTCGCAGTGCTGGAAGGCCAGGGCGGCATGGTGACCGTCACTGCGGTGGTTAAATGGACCGTTCCGGACACAGGCGGACGCCATCGAGCCGGACTGGAAATCACATCGGATGATACCGAAGTAAGGCCGGGGATGCCGATGTCCGGACAAATCAGCCTCGGAAGCAGCCTGGGCACCGTGCTTGTGCCCAGGTCCGACATAATACACTACGGCGGCAGGAAATTTATGCTACTTGAAGTGGAAACAGGCATTTCCACCGAAGATGAAACGGAAATAACCGCAGGGACCGGCGCGGAAAGGGCGTATGTCAGCCCGGCCGCCATGGACATAGCCCGGCCGCCCGGGCAATAAAACACACCTGACAAGGAGAGCCATGGAAAAAATCAGACATCCCCACGTTACTGACGTCTATGCAAGTTTTTTTTTCCTCAAGCTCAACCCGGCTTTCCGCATGCTGATGTCCAACGAAAGGATAACCGCCAAACAGGAATTTGAAAACGCGGTGGCGGTCTGCCAGGACAAAATTTTTCTGCGCACATACTCCCTCATGGGACTGCGCTCCGAATGCGACATGCTTTTCTGGCGGATATCTCCGGATCTGGACGGGCTGCAGGAATCAAGCGCGCGCATGTTTTCAGCCGGAGTCGGAAAGCATCTGATTGCAACGCACTCTTTCCTGGGAACTTACCATCTTCCGGACTCTGCGGCGCGCAGGGAGACGGAATGCGGCTGCGTTCCCAAAGGGCTGTTCGGCCGGTTCCGCTTCCTTCTGCTTCATCCGGTGTTGCGTTCCCACACATGGTATGAACTTTCCGAAGCCGAACGGCAGCGCCTGATGGCGGAGAGAAGTACGGTTCTCGCCAGACATCCGGGTGTACAGGAACATTTTTTTTCATCCTACGGACTGGACGATCATGAGCTCATCGTGGTCAGGGAAGCGGAAAAACTCGCCGACCTGGCTTCTGCTTCGCGCGAACTGCGCGAACAGAGAATAAAAAATTTCAGCCGCTGCGACACTCCGGTGATGCTGTGCATCGGCAGGGATCTCAGGGACATCATGGACGCGTTGGGCTGAAGAAAAGCAAAAACAACAGGACGGTGATAAGGTTATACGGTGATAAGCCTGAAAACAGATTTACTCCCTATCACCATGTCAGCATATCACCGCCTTTGATTTATTCTGGAGGGCGTTATGAAAGTAATGGGCATAATCATGGCAGGAGGAAAAGGTGCGAGACTTTATCCGCTGACCAAAGAACGCTCCAAGCCCGCCGTTCCTTTCGGCGGCAAGTACCGGATAATCGATTTCGTGCTGTCCAACTTCGTCAACTCCGGCATTCTGGCCAACTATATCCTGGTGCAGTATCTCTCGCAATCCCTGATAGATTATCTGCGGGTCAGCTGGCGTTCCAACGGCCTTACGCGCGACCAGTTCATAACAGTGGTGCCTCCGCAGATGCGCCTGGGAGACATGTGGTACAGGGGAACGGCCGACGCCGTCAAGCAGAACCTCAACCTGATAAAAGACTATTCTCCGGACATGGTGGCCGTTTTCGGCGCAGACCACATTTACCGCATGGACATCAGCCAGATGATAAAGTTTCACGAAGAAAACAAAGCCGACGTCACGGTGGCCGCGCTCCCGGTCCCCATAAGGCAGTCCTCCCATTTAGGCGTAATATCCGTTGACGCCAGGAACAGAATCACAGTGTTCGACGAAAAACCCCAGGACGCCAAATCCATGCCGGGCAACCCCTCCCACTGCTACGCTTCCATGGGCAACTACATATTCAACTATGACGCCCTCTTCAGAATCCTGCACGAGGAATCGCACGAGGCCGTGGGCCTGGATTTTGCCAAGGCGATGCTTCCTTCCATCCTTAAGCGCTACCGCGTTTTCGCCTATGATTTTCCTTCCCAAAAACTGCCCGGCCTGAAAAACAGGGAGGATGGCGCTTACTGGCGCGACGTGGGAAGCCTGGATTTATTCTGGCAGACCCATATGGACCTGCTGGGCCACAAGCCGAAACTGGACCTCAATAATCCGGCCTGGCCCATACATTCCGGCCGCTTCAACGCTCCTCCCGCCAAAATACTGGGCGCTGATATCCACGATTGCATGTTAGGCACCGGATGCGTGATATACGGCTCATCCCTAAAACGCTGCCTTCTTGCCAGGGGCGTGACTATTCACGAAAAATGCCAGTTGGAAGAGTGCATAATAATGGATTCCTGCGAAATAAAAGCCGGGACAAAACTCAAAAAAGTCATAATCGACCGCTTCAACTCGATAGGGCCCAGGACCGTCATAGGCCATGACCCCGATACGGATGCGCAGCATTATTACATAGACCCGTCCGGAATCGCGGTCATACCCAGAGGCATTTCCAAATGGCAGTAGATACATGTTACAGGATTGTAAAAGATTACCCTTGATAATTCTTAAAATACTGCGAATCTTTCTGAATCCCGGTAATTCCGGCAATCTATGAAATCGAACAGATATGTGTGCATTCATGGGCATTTTTACCAGCCTCCCAGGGAAAATCCATGGCTCGGGGTCATAGAAGGCGAACAGTCGGCCATGCCTTTCCATGATTGGAACCGGCGCATCCTCAACGAATGCTACGGCCCCAACAGCGCCTGCCCCCTGCGCAGAGCTCCGGGGACCAGCGGTTCCCCAGAGGGGACCCTATCCGCAGGCCCCTGCGCAGAGCTCCGCCTCCGGCCGCACCCGAAACAGGGCCTCTGGCCATCAACGGGTGCCGGGGCACTTGCAAAACGCCGGAGGCTGCAAGTGCCACAGAGTGGCCCAGCGGTCAGCCGAACCAAGCAGCCCTATCCGCAGGCCCCCTGCCTTCTGATTCGGGAAAAATCGAGGAACTGGTCAACAACTATGCGCTCATAAGCTTCAATTTCGGCCCCACCCTCCTTTCCTGGCTGGAGAAGCATTCACTGCATGTCTACATGTCCATACTTGAAGCCGACAGGATAAGCGCCGCGGCACGTTCGGGCCACGGCAACGCCATGGCCCAGGCATACAACCATGCCATCATGCCCCTTGCCACGCTCAGGGACAAACGGACCCAGGTGAAATGGGGAGAAGAATATTTTTCCCTCAAATTCGGAAGGAAGCCGGAGGGCATGTGGCTTCCCGAAACGGCGGCCGACTGCGAGACGCTGGAAATCCTCTGCGAGCACGATATCAGGTTCACGGTGCTTTCCCCGTCCCAGGCGGCGCGGTTCCGCCGGATAGGTTCTGATTCATGGGAAAATGCCGCGCCATCCGGCTTCGACACCGCGCGCCCCTACCGCTGGTTTTCAAAAGCGAGGCCGGGCAGATTCATCGACATCTTTTTTTACTACGCGCCGATTGCTCAGGAAATAGCTTTTCACGCCCTTTTGGACAGGCCCTGTGATTTCGCGAAGGCGCTGCTTTCAGCCTTCAAGAACGACAAATCTCCCCAGCTTGCCCATTTCGCGGCGAACGGGGAAACCTACGGTCATCATTACAGGACAGGACATATTTCCCTGGCTGCGGCTCTGCGTGAAATAGAGAAGAGCCGGGAGGCAACGCTTACCAACTACGGCGAATTTCTGGAAAAACACCCCCCGGTCTTTGAAGTCGAGATAATCTCGCCTTCGGCCTGGAGCTGCCGGCACGGAGTGGGAAGATGGAAGGAGAACTGCGGCTGCAGAGTCCACAACCGCCCGGGCTGGAGCCAGCAGTGGCGCGCACCCCTGCGCGAAGCTATGAACGTCCTGGCCGAAGCGGCCGACTCCCTTTACGAGGAAAAATCCTCCCCCCTTCTGGCGGACCCCTGGCAGGCCCGGACCGGCTATATCAGCAGAGCCGACGATAAAGCCGCCTTCGGCGTCAAGAAATTCCTCTCCCTTCACTCACGGAAACGCCTTTCGACGGACGAGTCCCGCCAGGTCCTGCTCCTGATGGAACTCCAGCGGAACAGGATGCAGATGTTCGCCAGCTGCGGTTGGTTTTCGGACGAAATCTCGGGGATAGAGTCCGCACAGATAATGAAATACGCTTCCCGCGTGATAGAACTGGCCCGCTGCTTCGGAACGGATTTGGAGGGATGCTTCCTTGAGAAACTGGAAAAGGCGCGCTCCAATCTTGATAATTTTTCAGACGGACGCACTGTCTACGAGATCATGGTCAAGCCCCTTCGGGTGGACATGAAACGGGCCGCCGCCCATTACTGCCTTCTGAATTTCCTGGGCGGAGGGCTTTCATTCTCCACCCATTGCAGATTTCATTTTAAAATTCTGGCCGAAGAAAAAACTTCCGGAGGTGAATTCGAGGTCTGTTCATGGCACATCAGCGTCGAAACCTCCGATACCCTGGAACATGCGGTATTCTCCGCAGCGGCGGTCCGAGGGAAAAAATGCTCCCCGAAACCCCGGCAAAGCGGCGGCACCCTTCACGTGGTTCCGGGTACGGCGGCCGGACAGAGTCCGTATAGCCCCGCCAGAGCCTGCCGGGACGCAGTGCAGTGCCATGTAAAGGAGTGCGCGACCCCTGAGGAACACGGGAAAAGGGCCGACAGGATACGCAGAGCCGCCCTTGACGGGGATGAAAAAGTCCTGCACGAATCGCTGGAAATGGATTTTGACCCGGAACCGTACGATCTTTCCGCTGTATTCGCGGACCAGAGAGCCGTCCTCGCGATCCTGGCCGGGACAAAAGACGAAGGCACATCATCCCTCTACCGCGAATGGTTCAGGCAGATAAAGTCTTTCGACGCCGGCAAAGGCCTGTCGGAAAAAATGCTCCAACTCCTGCGGCAGTTCCACAAAACGGGCATCTCCTACCGGGAAGTGCCTTTCCTTGATGATGTGCGCGGCTACTTTACCGGACGCTTCGGCCTGCTGCTGGAACGCCGCTGTGCCGAGGAACTTGCCGCTTCCCTGCCCTGGCTGGAATTTTTCAACGAACCGCCGTTTTCATGGGGCGCCTGGGAATTCCGGCTTATATTCTGGAAATGGCTTACCGAATCCTCCTACAGCCCGGAAAGCGGCGACGACATGTCGGCACCCGTAAAAGAAACGGCTAAAACACTGAACCTGCGTCTGAAACATCATGGTCACAAAAAAATTACGGCTTAAAACCAGGGAAGAAGCCCTTTTTCTCCTTGGGGCGCAGGATGCGCGCATTCGCCAATTGGAAAGAGAACTGAAGGTGGGGATATACGTCAACCATGATCCGAACGGCGAAGGGGTGGATATTTCCATCAGAGGTTCTGTTTCACGCATCGACAAGGCGCTGAATCAGCTGGAAGAGATACTACGGAACCGCTCCGCTTCCTTACTTCCGGAAATTTCACCAAAAAACATATCCGCTGAGCATGACATAAAACTTCCGGGCACCGCCATCTATATCACGGAGTACGGCAAGCCTGTTGTCCCCAGGGGAGAGCGCCAGAAAGCTTACGTTGATGCCATCGCAAAGCACGATATGGTCGTGGCAATCGGTCCGGCCGGAACAGGCAAGACATTCATGGCCGTGGCCGCCGCCCTCAGAGCCCTCCGCCAGAGACAGGTAAGCAGAATAATACTCACCAGGCCGATAGTGGAAGCCGGAGAAAAACTGGGCTTCCTGCCCGGAGATTTCCATGAAAAGGTCCACCCTTACCTGAAGCCTTTATATGACGCATTTTACGCGATGCTGGGTCCGGAGAAGTTCAGGCTGTGGAAAGAGGACAATATAATAGAGATTGTCCCGCTGGCCTACATGAGAGGCCGCACCCTGGAGCATTCCTTCATCATACTTGACGAGGCGCAGAACACGATGCCGCAGCAGATGAAAATGTTTCTGACCCGGATGGGCATGTATTCCAGGGTTGTCATTACAGGAGACATCACGCAGATAGACCTCAAGGACAAGCATCAGTCCGGCCTGATGCTTGCCAGAGAAATACTGAAAAAAATCACCGCCATAAAATTCATATATTTCACCCATGCCGACATAGTAAGGCATCCGCTGGTAAAAGACATAATCCACGCTTACGACGAGTGGGAAAAAAGTTAAAAAAGAATTCAGAATACAGAAATCAGAATTCAGAATTTAATGGATATCCTTGTATTCTTCGACGCAAAGCTTCCTGGAGTAATTAAAAAAAAGACCGGGCTTTTTAAAAAGGCTGTACTGGCGGGTCTGGGGAAGTTTGCAAAGAAAGAAGGAGAAACCAGCCTTATTTTTGTCGGCAATTCTGAAATAAAAAAAATCAACAAGACTTTTTTAAAGAAAGACACTGTCACAGATGTCATCGCTTTCAACTACACCCCGCCCATTTGTCGCCGATTCACCCTTTCGCCGATTCGCCCTTTCGCAGGTTCACCCTCTCTTCCCTTCGGCGACATATATGTCTGCGCGGACAGGGCTGAAAAACAGGCAAAACAGATGAGGCATTCCCTCCTTAAGGAACTTCTGATTCTGTCTGTCCACGGGGCTCTTCACCTTTCAGGCCAGGAAGACGACACGGCAAAAAAACGGCTCGCCATGCGCTGCCAAACTGACAAAATACTCCGATTTATCCGCTCATCTACACTTTGAGCCGATGTCTTTTGCATTTTGCTATAATTTCCTGACGAAAATCGCCGTCTTTTTTTGCCGTCGAATATGGATAATTTATCCGAGAAAGCTGCAAACATCGTCAATTTCAGGGATATAGACAGGAAGCAGCAGGACCGCTGGGAAAAACTGGGTATTTTCAAAACTCCCGCCAGGCCGCGCAAAGACAAAAAATTTTACTGCCTTGACATGTTTCCCTATCCTTCGGGAGAGGGGCTGCATGTGGGACACCCGGAGGGGTACACCGCTTCGGATATATTATGCCGCTATAAAAGGATGCGCGGCTTTGACGTCCTTCATCCCATGGGATGGGACGCTTTCGGCCTTCCGGCGGAAAACTATGCCCTGGGGACCGGTATACATCCCGGGATAACGACCCGCAAAAACATAGCCAATTTCACCAGACAGATACGCTCCCTGGGCTCCAGCTACGATTGGAGCAGGGAAATAAACACGACCGATCCGGGATACTACAGGTGGACCCAGTGGATTTTTCTGCAGCTTTTCAAAAAAGGACTGGCCTACGAAAGCACCGTTCCCATAAACTGGTGCCCGTCCTGCAAGACCGGTCTGGCCAACGAAGAGGTGTTTCAGGGCGCATGCGAAAGATGCGGCGCCTCCATAGAACGCAAAAATCTGCGCCAGTGGCTGCTTAAAATAACGGCTTACGCGCAGCGTCTGCTGGACGATCTGGAAGATATAGACTGGCCGCCTTCCACCCGGCTGATGCAGGAAAACTGGATAGGCCGCTCAGAAGGCGCTGAGGTGCGTTTTGAAATAACAGGGGTAAAAGACACGCTCACCGTTTTTACTACGCGTCCCGACACTCTTTACGGAGCCACCTACCTGGTCATGTCTCCCGAGCACCCCTTTCTCCCCGGACTGACGACGCCGGACAAAAAGGCGGAAGTGGAGGCCTATGTCCGCTACGCGGCGAAAAAATCCGATATGGAAAGGACTGAGCTCCGGAAGGAGAAAACCGGAGTCTTCACAGGCTCTTACGCGGTCAATCCACTGAACGACGCCAAAATCCCTGTCTGGACGGCAGACTACGTACTGGCCGGCTATGGCACCGGCGTCATAATGGCTGTCCCTGCTCACGACGAACGCGACTGCGAATTTGCAAAAAAATTCGACCTTCCCATAACGGACGTCGTAACCTCTCCCGCTGATTGGCCCATTGGCAAAGCTTTCTGCGGCGACGGCATCGCTGTCAATTCACCTCTCATAAACGGATTTCACACTCCCGAGGCCAAGAAAAAAATAATACGCTGCCTGGAGGAAAAAGGCCAGGGCCGGGGAACGGTCAATTTTAAGCTCAGGGACTGGGTCTTCTCCAGGCAGAGGTACTGGGGAGAGCCCATACCCATAGTCCACTGCGAAAGATGCGGCAAAGTCGCCGTGCCCGAAAGTGAATTGCCGGTTCTGCTGCCCCAGGTTGAAAAATTCGAGCCTACCGGCACCGGAGACTCCCCGCTGGCGGCAGTAAAGTCATGGGTGGACACAAAATGCCCCGCCTGTTCAGGACCGGCCGGAAGGGAGACAAATACAATGCCGCAGTGGGCCGGTTCGTGCTGGTATTATCTGCGCTACGCGGATCCCGCCAATATGACCGCCTTCTGCTCCGGCGAACCGGAAAAGGAATGGATGCCGGTAGACCTCTACATAGGCGGAGCCGAGCATGCCGTCCTTCATCTGCTTTACGCCAGGTTCTGGCATAAAGTCCTTTATGACCTCGGCCTGGTTTCCACGAAAGAGCCCTTCAAAAAACTGGTGCACCAGGGCATGATACTTTCCTACGCCTACCGCGATTCCAGGGGCGTCTACCATTCCTATCCCGAACTGGAATTCGGCGAGGCGGGCAGGGCAATTCTGAAAGCCACGGGGGAGAGCATCCCTCCCCAGGTGGAAAAAATGTCCAAGTCCAAGAAAAACATCATCAACCCCGACGAAATCGTGGAGCGCTACGGAGCCGACGCTTTTCGCATGTACGAAATGTTCATGGGCCCGCTTGAAGCCGCCAAGCCCTGGGATATGAGGGGAATAGAGGGTATTTCCCGTTTTCTCAAAAAGGTCTGGTACTGGGGCATATCAACAGAGGGCAGAAGTCAGAGGTCAGCGGTCAGAGAGAACGGAGAAAAAACACCTCTGAAAGAAAAAACAGCAGAAATAACTGCGAAGGAACTGGAAGTTTTGCGGCATCGGACAATAGAAAAAGTCACATCAGACATAGAGAATCTGCGCTTCAACACCGCCATTTCGGCCCTTATGATTTATTTCAACTCCCTCTGCCGCCTCAATCCTGTCCAACAAGAGGATTTTGACGCTTTCCTGACACTTCTTAATCCCTTTGCACCCCATATAACAGAGGAGCTCTGGCAGAAAGCAGGCCGCGATTCCTGTCTGGCGCTGGCAAAATGGCCTGAAGCGGACCGGAAGATGCTTGACGGCCAGGAAGTGGAGCTGGGAGTGCAGGTGAACGGAAAGCTGAGGGCGCACATTACGGTTCCGGCCTCGGCAGAAGGGAAAGAAATCGAAAGACTCGTCCTTGCCATGGAAAACGTACGGAGACACATTGCCGGCAGGCAGGTAGCCAGGGTCATTGTGATTCCAAAACGCTTAGTCAGCATAGTGACTGCTGAAGAGTGAACAGAAGTAAGAAGTAAGAAG
>JBDRGJ010000072.1:0-2120 GCA_043817835.1 bacterium | reverse complement strand
CAACAGGCATGAATTCAGGAAACTCGAAGGGCTTGTGTCGGAGAATGAGGTCATCGGCGATGTCCCTGACAGCGTGGTCATAGAACAAAACGGGCTGAAATTCGCAGTTCCCATTAAAACAGGACAAAAAACCGGATTTTTTTTCGACCAGCGCGAGAACAGGGATTTTCTTAAGCACTTTTTCAGTGGCAGAAAGGTCCTGGATTTGTATTGCTATCACGGAGCTTTCGCCCTCTGCGCAGCCGCCTCAGGCGCAAAGGCGGTGTGGGGTGTGGATTCTTCGGCTTCGGCGGTGGAAATGGCTGTTAAGAATGCGGCCTTGAACGGATTGGAGGACAAAGCCGTTTTTCACAGGGACAATGCCGAAGAAGTGCTTGCAGGACTGAAAGCCGGGGAAACACCGGAATCGCCGGATTTTACAATTCTGGATCCGCCCAACCTGGTCAGGAACAGAAAAACGATGCCTCAGGCCAGAAAACTTTATGTAAAGCTCAATCAGGCCGCCGTCTCCGTTCTGCCCAAGGGAGGGCTGCTGGCCACTTCATCCTGCTCCCACCATGTAACCCGCGAGACTTTTGTGGATATCCTAAGGGAAGCATCGGCTCGCGCCGGACGCAGGACAATCCTTGTCGAACTGCGAGGGCAGGCCAGCGACCATCCAGTGCTGATGTCAATGCCGGAAACAGAATACCTTCATTTCGCGCTTATAAGGGTGGTGTAGGAAATTGTAAGGATTGAGTGAGATTTTACAAAATCATGAAAGATTGCGAAGGTGGAAAATAATAGCGGAAAAATCTGTTAATCTTTCCAATTCTTATCAAATTCTATTTTTTAATCCTGCAATCTATTTTTTTCTTCGTCGCTGCGACTGGAATGAAGCCAGTCCGTATGCTGCGGTTTGTCCTGGGGCAGGATGTCTTCTATAACCTTGAGTATCTGTTCCCTGGGGCACGGCTTGGTTACATATGTTTTAGCTCCGTACATCATGGCTTTCTGTATTTCGCTCATTTGTCCGGCCACGGTGAGCATGACCACCGGTATGTTTTTCGTGGTTTCGTCTGACTTTATCTGTCTGCATGCCTCAAGACCATCCATGACAGGCATATGTATGTCCGCGAGCACGAGAGAAGGCAGTAATTCTTTCGCTTTTTTTACTCCCTCCAGGCCGTTTTCCGCGGTTATGACCGCATAGCCCTCCTGGCGCAGGAGCGTGGCCATGAGGTCAAGCATGTCGGCTTCATCGTCGATTATGAGTATCGTGTACATAGTCTGTGGTTTAGAGTTGAGAGATTAGAGCTAAGAGCAAACGGAACACAAATTTAAAAATTAGAATTTTTCCTGCTCTACGCCCTCAACTCTCAGCTCTAAACTCCATGCTATCACTGCCCGCTCTATACTCTATACTCTACACTCCGGTCTTCTGGATTAATAAATTGCCGCGGGTTGGGATCGAACCAACGACACCTGGTTTTTCAGACCAGTGCTCTACCACTGAGCTACCGCGGCGGTAGCAATCTTGATTGTTAATATTACTATTTTTTAAAAAGGCATTAAAGAAATTGTACTTGTTCAATACATCTCGTACAGTATAAGTTGTCATTCTATGAGCAACGTCCCCCATACGTCCCCCATACCCTCTTCCGCTCGGCAAATCTGTACGTTCGGAGATATAAGTCATCAGCGTAAGATGTAATCTTTTTTTGCATACAGCCGCCGATTATCTTATGCCATATTTAAACAAAACATCTATAATATAACGGCCGTTACTTGCATTGTGTCCTTCCAGGCTCCAGTGGGGAGTCAAAGTTGGAGTGCGCCCCTTCGGGTAGACAGTTAGAAGGCAGAATTGTGTAGGGTTTTGACCGGCTCCTAAAAGGAGACATGGTAAAATATGGAGCCCAAGGAGCCGGATATGTCAACAAAAAGGCGTTCGGTCCCGGTAGAGCTGAAGCAGCATATCGTCCGGGAGATAGAGACAGGCGAAGTATCGTTGAGCGGGGCGTCCAGGAAGTACGAGGTCTCGGCCACCGCGATAATCCGTTGGCGTGAGAAATTTAGGGCGGGGTGCCTTACTGGGAAGCCGTCGGCCACCGAGAAAGCTTTGGAGAAAGAAGTCAGGG
>JBDRGJ010000071.1:0-2354 GCA_043817835.1 bacterium | reverse complement strand
GCGGCCTGTTCGACCGGGATTTTTTTAAGGTTGGGATGCCCCATAGTGTGGGAGCCGAACTCCACCAGGCCGCTTTTGAGCATTTCACGGGCCGTTTCCCAGGTCAGCATGTCCGTCCAGGGTTCGGTGTCCGGGTTGTGCCATATGTTGTGTTTGCCGATGGCGTCATACACCAGAAAAATGTTTCCTTTCATGCCTGTTTCCCTTAGAACGGGAAAGGCATCGGTATAGTTGTTCATGTAGCCGTCGTCAAAAGTTATTAGTACCGGGTTTTTAGGGAGTTTTCCCCGGCCGCGCTGCACCGCGGCCAGTTCCGAGAAAGTTACGGAAACATAGCCGCGGCTTTTGAGATATTCAAGCTGGCGCCTGAATCTGGCCGGGGAAATCCACAGATTCCGGAGCCTGGCCCCGCGCGGAGGAACGCCTATCTTGTGATAAATGGGGACAGGCAGTCCTTGCGCTTTTTTTCTCCACCAGTTCCACCTGGCGCTGAAGGCCGCAAAAGCCAAGAGCGAGGCACCGATTGCTTCGGTCATCGCGTAATCTCCCTTAGGCGAACGACTTTCAGCCATACGTAGAAAGATGCCAGTGTGCACCAGATAAATCCCGGCACTCCGTCAAGGAAACCCAGGCGCAGTAAGTAGCGTTTCAGGAATTCCAGAGGCAGTATCAGAAGCTTGAGCGGATGGTATTTCCGTCCGGCGCCAAATGCCTTTCTGGCCGCCAGCAGGGTGTAGATGTCGAGCTTTTTCAGATATTCGCCCATGTCAGTGTAGGGAATGTGGATTATCCTGCCGCTGAGGCGTTGCGTCTCTCCGGTCACCACCAGCTTCTCGTGAACGGCTCCGCCCGAGAAGCGAGCCATGGATTTGCGCAAAAGGCGAAGATGTCTTTCGGTCCCGGTCCCGGCGTGGCGCAGTGTCCTGCCCATGAAAACGACGCTGTAGGGTATCTCGTATCCGTTCGCCTTCGGCCAGCCTTTCCTGAAAAGTTCCGCTATCTCATTGCGTAATTCATGGGTCAGACGTTCATCCGCGTCCAGGTGAAGGACCCACTCCTGCGATGCATGGCTCAGCGCGAAATTCTTCTGGCTGGTGTAGTCGTCGAAAACCCGCGAAATCACTTTGGCCCCGAAAGACCGCGCTATTTCCACAGTGCGGTCCTGCGAGTTGTTGTCGACGACGATTATTTCAGCAGCCAGGTCGGCCGCGCTTTTCAGGCAGCCCGGCAGGTCTTTTTCCTCGTTGCGCGTTATCACTACCAGCGAAAGCGGACGAGTCATTCTTCACCGTCCTTCATGCGGCTGTGCAGAGTTTTTTCGTAAAGTTCTTCCGTTTTGACAGCCATGGCCGCGGATGAAAACATCTCCATGCGCCTCAGGCCTCCTTCAGTGAGTTTTTTTGAGAGGCCGTTTCCGGACAGAATACTTGTCACGGCTTCAGCCAGGGCTGCCGGATCCCTTGGGGGGACCAGCAGGCCCGAAACCCCGTTTTCCACCACTTCGGGTATGCCTCCCGCTTTTGTGGCCGCGATGGGGGTCCCGGCCGCCATTGCCTCGAGCAGAACGCTTCCCATGCCCTCTCCCCATGACGGCAGAACAAACGCGTCCAGGGCCGCCATGATTTCCATGGAACGTGAAGTGAAGCCTGTAAAATGCACCCGGTGGGCGATTTTGAGGCCGGAAGCCAGGCGCTGCAGCGATTCCAGGAGCGGGCCGTCTCCGGCTATCACAAAATGGGCCGAGGGGAAGCGGTTGAGCACTTTCGGGGCCGCATTTATGAAATTGGCCGGATCCTTATGCGGAACCAGCGCTATAAGTGAGCCGGCAAGCGGCGTTTCCGGAGGAATACCCAGCATCCGGCAAAGCTCCGGTTTCGCCTTTTTGCGGTAGTTTTTCAGACCGTCGCTGTCCCAGGGGAATCCGGCTGACGGGATGGATGAAGGGATCAGGCTGATTTTTTCGCCCGGCATGCCTGCGGCAATCAGCATATCCCTTATGACCCCGGATATGGCTATCAGTGCGTCTGCCGATGAGTACTTGGCTCGGATTGAGAGTGAATTCGACACCGGAAAATCCACTCTCCGGTGCACCACCCTTGGGCATAGTTTTCCGGCCGCCGCCAGCCGGGAAACGGCTGCAGCGTGGCCGGTGTGCGCATGGAGAACGACAGTCCCGTCATTCAGAAGGTTTTTTATCCTGGTTCTCAGGATGAGCGCCGAGACCGGGTCCCATTCGAAAAAGAACGGCAGGTTCAGGGTCTCCAGGCCGGCTTCGCCCGAAGCTTTTTCCAGGGCCTCTCTCCTGCGGCAGACCACGATATTGCGGTGTCCTCTTCGCTGCAGGGCCGAGGCCA
>JBDRGJ010000070.1:0-3749 GCA_043817835.1 bacterium | reverse complement strand
AAGCATCGGCGAAAAACTGGCAGGCAGGCTTGATGATATTATTTCCTTTTTCTCGCCCAAAGCCGGTTTTAAGAGACGCATATTCCGCCAGGCTATCAGTATTTCAGAATCGTTTAGTTCTTATAAGGGCGCTTCAAGATCAAGGCTCAGGTCTAGCTGGCTTCCAGGAGGAGGCTCGGCAGACGAGGATTTACTGCCGGAATTAAAAGATATCCGCGAACGCAGCCGCGACTTAAACCGCAACGACGCGCATGCTTCAGGGATCACCGGCACCATGACTACAAATGTTGTCGGTTCAGGGATAAGGCCGCAGTCAAGAATTGATAAAGAATTACTGGGTATAGATGACGCGGCTGGGAGCAGTTTTCAAAAACAGGCTGAAAGAGTTTGGAAGGACTGGCTTCCTTTTGCTGATGCCGGAAACCGCATGGACTTTTATGAAATCCAGCAGCTCGTGGACAGGCAGATTTTAGAAAACGGCGAAGCGATTATTATCCCGAAGATGCTTAAAGAGCAAGGCAGGACTTATTCTCTGGCCCTGCAAGTTATCGAATCTGACCGGCTCGATACTCCGCCCGGTATGCAGGGAGATAAATCTATAAGGTCAGGTGTTCGTATCGGAGAAAAAGGCGAGCCGATTTCATATTTTATTCAGAAGACGCATCCTGGGGATATCAGGTTTACGAAAAGGGGAGAAAGAGAGTTTGTCGAGATACCTGTTAAGAACGAATACGGCCGCAGGAATATTTTTCATTTGTATTTCGTTTTGCGCTCAGGACAGACAAGAGGTGTTCCGTTCTTTGCGCCGGTCCTGACTTATTTCAAGGATTTAGCAGAATACGCCGAGGCCGAGCTTGTAGCGGCGAGGATAGCAGCGTGCTTTTCTCTTTTTATTACTTCGGAAGCATCAATGGATGTGGCAGTTAATTCCGCTTATGACAAAAATTCTTCTGGGCAGCTTATCGAGTCATTAGAGCCGGGGATGATTAAACATCTTCTGCCCGGAGAAAACATTACCTCGTTTAATCCGCAAAGGCCGGGAGCTACTTTTGAGCCGTTTGTGGAAAGGATATTAAAAGCGATCTCTGCCGCGCTTGGCCTGCCGTATGAGTTGGTGGCAAAGGATTTCTCAAAGACAAATTATTCAAGCGCCCGGGCGGCGTTACTTGAGGCGCGCAGATATTTTAGGATGAGGCAGGAGTGGCTTGCTCGAAAACTCTGCCAGCCGGTTTGGGAAATGCTTTTAGAGGAAGCGTATCTTAGCCGTCAGATCAGGGCCGAAACATTTTATGAGAATAAGCGTTATTGGACAAACGCCTCATGGATTGCGCCGGGATGGGAATGGGTTGATCCGCTAAAGGAAGCGCAGGCCGCAGAGGTTGGATTGAAGAACGGCATTGTCACCTACTCTGACCTTTACGCGCAGGAAGGCAAAGACTGGGAAGAAAGTTTTGAGCAGCGTAAGCGCGAAGCAGCCAAAATGAAAGAATTGGATTTGGAGTTTCCAAGCGATGAAAAAACAAAAGAACCAAAAGAAGACAAAGATCCAAACGACCAGGAAGATAACAATCGGCAGTAAAACGCAGATGGCCATGCCGCAGGAGTTGGATATTCGGATAGGAGAACGAGATGGCAAATAAAGACATTCTTTTTCGCACGGATATAGCAAGGGCCGGAGGTGTCCGAGTCAGCAGGAATAATGAGGTGGTTGAAGGCTTTGCAGTTGTCACCAAAGGCGTCACACATGACGAAAGGGGGGAGTTTGATGATACAGCATTAGATAAAATTGTTGAATTAGGGAATCAGCCAAAGATGGGGATCAAATCGAGGTTTGGCCATCCCAATATGAGTTCAACCGCCCTGGGTACGTTTTTGGGCAGAGTCAAGAATTTTAGGCGCGACGGCAGTATAGTTCGGGCGGACCTGCATGTCGATCAAACCGCGCACAAGACGCCAGATGGAGACCTTGCGGGTTATACCATGGAGCTTGCAGAAAGCGATCCCGACGCATTTGGTTCTTCCATGGTTATACATTGGGACGAGGAGTACCGGCAGGAAAAAGACGGATCATTGACAAAGGATGAGAAGGGTAATGCTTTGCCGCCGCTTATCCGCGTGAAGAAATTAATGTCAGTAGATATCGTCGATGACCCGGCAGCGAATAACGGCCTTTTTGGTATGCCGTTCTTCTCTGAGTCAGTAAAGCCATCGGCGGAGATGACGGTATTCCTGGATAAGTTCTTAGAGCAGCCAGATTCCGTTGAGCGGGTAATTGCGTTTTTGGAGAGGTATCGAATGAATAAGGACGAATTTCAAACCATTTTTAAAAAACAGGAGGTGAAAACCATGTTTGAGAATTTAACCGTAGAGCAGTTAAAAAAGGAGCGGGCTGATGTTTTTGATTCCGTTTTTAAATCAGGGCTTGATGAAGGAGTCAAAAAGGGCGGTGAGTATGGGCAGAAGCAGGAAAGAGAGCGGGTTGTATTGATCTTAAAGAAAGCGAAAGCTTTCAAAGATATGAATGACCTCGCTATTGCCGCGGTTGAGAACGGATTGTCTTTAGAGCAGGCAACAATCAGTTTTCAAGATAAGCAGCTTGCGGGTTTACAGCATGCTCAAGCTGCGGATGTCGGGCCTGACAGCGATGAGAATAAAGGCAAAAAGCCCGCAACTCATCTTGAAAGGGCTCGTGCCTACAAACAAGAGCATAACTGTAGTATGACCGAGGCATTAAAAGCTACAGCAGAAAAACAGAAACAATAAAAACGAAGGAGGAGAAAAATGTCACAGTTTAATATTGGGTCAAAGGCATTTGTGGCTGGTGAAGCGTTAGAGGCTTACCGCCGGGTTAAATTAAGCGCAGGAAGCGGCACGCAGGTTGAATACGCGGATGCAGGCGAGGCCTTTATCGGCTTTACCGCGGCCAAGGCAGCACTGGGCGAGATGGTCAGCGTAGATCTGAAAACCACGGGCCGGACGTTTAAGGTTGAGGCTAACGGCGCTATTGCTGTCGGCGGGAATTTTTACGGCTCAAACGACGGCAAGGTAAGCGCTACAGTAAGCGGTTCAATTCAGGGCCGCGTGCTTGAAGCGGCTGCTTCAGACGGCGAGATTATCGAAGGATTATTGTTGTAAGCAACCATTTAAAGACAGGAGGATACAATGGGAGTTGATTATCAGGGTTCAAGGGCAGTACCGAGGTTAGAGCTGGGTGAAGCGGCTTTGGAATTTATCCAGCAGCAGGATGAGTTTATCGGCACACAGGCGTTGCCGATATTCCCGACGAAGAAAAAGGCGAGCATATTTCCCGCAATAACCAGGGAAAGTATCACGCGCGAAGCAGACACTAAGCGTGCCCCGCGCGGCAACTATAACAGGGACGGGTTCCAGGCCAAGGATAAGCAGTATAACTGCGAGGAATACGGCCTTGAAGGGCCTCTTGATGACAGCGAGAGGAGCCTTTACGCGACGGACTTCGACGCGGAACTTACCACGGTGCAGATTATCACGCGGCGTGTGTTACAGGCTCAGGAGAGACGTATAGCAGGGATCGTGTTTAACACAACCACGTTTGCCGGGCCCGCGCTCTACACGGACAATTCCGGAGCTCCTTGGGACAATCCAAGTTCGGACGTTCCGGTGCAGGTGCGGGCAGCGCGGGAAAGGGTAAGAGCAAACTGCGGCATTGATCCGAACACTCTTATCTGCAGCAAGGCTAATATTGATCGGCTGCTTTCCAATAACAGCAT
>JBDRGJ010000069.1:0-4283 GCA_043817835.1 bacterium | reverse complement strand
GTAAAAAGTCAATTTTGCTCAAAAATCGCCTTTGTAGCCGCAGGCTTCAGCCTGCGTTCTCGTCGGAGAATGGCTTACTGTTTTTCGCAGGCTAAAGCCTGCGGCTACCGTTTGGGACTTTTTACGAATGAATCAATAATGGAACATGCCGGAGTTAAAGAATGGCAGGGGGTCTTGAGATGGCGTTTACATATTATGATGTTATAACCTTTGCGCCATTTCAGCGACGGAGCGGAAGAGTCTCCGGACGGTGCGGGCACGATAATCGCTCATGTGTTCCGCAAATTTATTACCGCCGGAAGGCGCACCGGAAACCGGTGATGTCGTACCACATGGTTGGAGGAAACCTGGAGCGATGGGCTGAACGGCAGCTTTTTGCGCCAAGATGCCAATTGCCGCCGCGAACCACCCGCTCCTTGCCGTTTAAAGGTCCCCCGGGATTCCTTTCGGGACTGCTTTTGTAATAGTTTTCGCCGTACCAGTCGGACACCCATTCCCAGACATTTCCATACATGTCATAGAGGCCGAATTGATTCGGTTTTTTTTCGCCTGCCGGGTGAGTCAGACCGCCGTAATCATCCAAATACCTCTTGAGGAACAGGTATCGTGCAGCTATGAACCGCGCGAGGCGGTCTTTGCCGCCGGAATTGTCCCAATACCAGGCATAATCGCCGAGGACGGCTTCGTCGTCGCCGAAACTGTATTTTGTATCAGTCCCGCCTCTGGCGGCCTTTTCCCATTCGGCCTCGGTAGGAAGGCGTTTCCCCGCCCACTTACAGTATGAATCGGCCTGCCCCCATTCAACGCAGTTTACAGGATGGTTTTTTCCCCGCTTCGGATTGCCCCAGTTGCAGCCGACTCCCGTTTTGGGCGCGGAACATTTCCCCTCAGCCACACATTCCTTGTAACGCTCGACGGTTACTTCGTATCTGTCAATATAAAAAGCGTCCACATAAACCTTGTGTCCGGGATGTTCGTCCGGGCCGCCTTCGCCCTCGGGAAAGCCCATCCGGAAATCGCCCGCCGGAACAAGCGCTTCATCGCTCGCAGGCCCGGCATGCGTTTTCCCGGGGATTTCCGCCGGCGCCTGAGCCGCGGCAAAGCAGACAAGTCCCATGGCCGCGATCCGGATTCTTCTCCAGGGAAAAAAGCAGAGTCCACCCCCGGAATTATTTTCCATGATAAAAATAAATCCTGCAATTTACTTTCTGTTCTTTGCAGAATTGTCTGATTTCCCCGGCTTTATCCCGATAATCGCTTTTAGAAAAGTAAATGCGCTCATATTTTCCCGACAATTCAGGATGTTTTTCTTTAAGCCATTTTTTGACGGAATTCCAAATTGAACCGGCGACATTAAGGTTTTCAAACATATACAAATCGGAACAATGTCTCGTTTCAAGAACGATCTTTTTCCAATCTGTCAAAAAAGGCAATATCGGCCCGATAAAAACATAAGTTTTAATTCCGGCCTCTTTTAATTTTTTGAGCGCTTTTATCCTGTTTTGGACAGGCGAGGCAAAAGGCTCGATTTCTTTGCGCAACTCATCGTCTAAAGTGGTGAGCGTAAAACCAACTTCGCAATTTTTGAATTTTTTGAACAAATCAATATCCCGCAAAACCAGATCGGATTTTGTCTGCACTCCCAAGTCAGGCTGCAACGGAATAAGTTTTTCCAGAATTTTGCGGGTAAGCCGGTATTTTCTTTCGAGGGGTAAATAAGCGTCCGTGACTGAAGCGAGAAAAACTGATTTTCCGCCGTATTTTGAGGTTTTGGCGGGAATTAAATCAGGCGCATTTACTTTTACGTCCACAAATTTACCCCATTCTTCCGCATGCCCCGTAAATCTTTTCATAAATCTTGCATAGCAGTAAAGACAGGAATGCGTACAACCGACGTATGGGTTTATCGCATAATCCACCCCGGGCAAATTTGATTTGGTGATTATTGAGGCTGCGTGAATTTCTTTTATTTTCATTCTTGTTTTACCCGGGCATTTTCCCCGCCCGATAGAGGAGGCATCGCCAAAAACCGGGCTGAACCGGCTTTCCAACCGCCTTTGTTTGGTATTGAAATATTATAGTAAAATATATCCGGCTGAAATGCGGCGTTCAACGGGGATCTGGGCATGCTGAAAACAGGCGCGATAATAAATGGCCACAGGATAATCTCCGGGCTCGGAGAAGGCGGGATGGGCTCCGTTTACAAAGCGTTCGACCAGAATCTTGAGCGCGAAACGGCCATAAAGATCATCTCTCCCGCGCAGGCCACCGAGGTCAACAAAAAACGCTTCATCCGCGAAGCGGCCGCCATCGCCAAATGCAATCACCCGGGCATAATAAGGATATACAGTTACGGCGAATATGAGGGCTCCCCTTATTTTATAATGGAATACGTGGACGGGAAATCCCTTTTCAGTTTCCTTGAAAGGGCCAGAATAATCAAAACCGCCAAGAACCTGGACGAACTTAAAGAATACGGCTACCTGGAGCCCGCCGCAAAGGACGACGACGAACTGCCTTATTTCCTGCGCGCCCACACACGCTCGCAGCTGGAAGACGATGATTATGAGCTTCAGGCTTCCACCCTGATAGCCAATGTCGCGGACGCTCTCCATGAGGCCCATTCGCTCGGCATACTGCACAGGGATATAAAACCTTCCAACATCCTCCTTTCAAAGGCCGGGCACGCGAAAATAGCCGATTTCGGGCTGGCGAAGATGAAAGACTCCCTGGAGCTTACCGTCGCCCACCAGATCCTGGGCACGCTGAAATATATCGCGCCGGAGCACTTCGCCGGAGAGGCCCCCACCCGCCTGGGGGATATTTACAGCCTTGGCGTCGTCTTCTACGAACTGCTGACCCTGACCCATCCTTTTGAGCTGGACAGCACCGCGGCTTTTATCAAAGCGGTGACCCAGGACCAGCCGCCGGCGCCGATAAAACACAATCCGCTTATCTCTCAGGGGATCAGCGACCTTGTGCTGAAATGTATATCAAAAAAACCGGAAGAAAGATTCCAGAGCGCGCGGGAGCTTGCCGACGCCATACGCATGAGCGTCCGCCATAAAGGCCTGAGAACCCGGATATTTGAAGGGGTAAAAACTATTTTTGCACCGGTTCCCTCCGAAAACCCACAGGACGTTCCCAAACCAGCGGCCTTTGCTCCTGTGTCGGATGAGGACGAGAAAGAGGCGCAAAAACTTTTTAACGAAGGCAGAAAAGCTTATTTTGATGAACTGGATCTCAGCAAAAGCATTTCCCGCATAAACGAAGCTTTGGAATTAAACCCCGGACTTGTGGACGCCCATTTCATGCTTGCACATATATCATCAAACATAGACGATGCTCCTACGATAAAAAAAACCATTGGAAAGCTTAAGAATATCGGTGAAACCACAAAAAACGACCAGGACAGGCTCAAAACTTCGCTTATCCTGAGTTACATTCAACATGACCCCTCATATCATAAATTGGCGGCCAGGTATCTGCGGCAGCATCCAGGGGACCCTTACCTCTATCTGCTCGCAACGATTGCGGCCATGAGAGAGAATGATTATCCGGAAGCCCGGAAGAATCTGGAAAAATGGGAGGAATTCTACCCGGATTCCGGATTTTTGAGGAGCATGATCGACGGCGGTTATTACACCGAACTCGGAGAGCTTTCAAAATCACTGGAAATATACGGCCGGCTTATCACCCAAAAGCCCGGGATGATAAATCTTAGGGCAGCCATTATCCAGCCGCTTCTGGAGGCGGGCCGCCTGGATGAAGCCCAAAAACATATTGATGAAGCACTGAGGCTGGATCCCGCCAATGAATTAGGGATGCTTTTTGCGGGAGAGTTGGACCTTTATAACCGACATTCCGCTTATAAGAGTATACACTTTTCCTGAATTATTTTGGCCGGTTTGGGCCTCAGCACTTAACTATATGCCTCTACGGGTACCTCTAACAATTCCAACAGAAGTTTCTGCGTCGTGCTGAGCTTTAGCGGGAAGCATATAACCTCATCACGCCTCCGAAACTCGTGCCAGCTTACGCCATTGAATGCCTCAAGGATTCTTGCGCAAGTCGGGGTCGACGTCATTCTACCTTCCGGAAACAACGGTAATTCTTTTATTCCTTTATACCGCATTCCCTGACGCACCGACCTCTCAATCAGGCTGGCGACAGCCAGGGCCACATAATACGCATGAACCAAACCGGCACAACGTCGCGCCTTTTTGATATATACCGGCGCCACCTCCATATCGGTCTTGAACTGTGAAAACCTCTTTTCCACG
>JBDRGJ010000068.1:0-7305 GCA_043817835.1 bacterium | reverse complement strand
GCACCAAGGACTTCACAGAACAGGTTCGCGGGGATACCATGAAAGGCGGTAAAAAAAGCGTCAATAATTATCCCAATATATTATTAATGTATAATAAACCATATGGGTATTTTTAAAAGGCATAATAATTATTACATTCTCTATTACGACCACGGCATAAGAAGGCGTGAGAAGGTGGGCGCCAGCAAAAAGCTGGCCGAAGAAGTGCTGTCTAAGCGCAAGTTGGAGGCTGCAGAAAGGAATTTTTTTCCGGACCGCAAAAAAAGAAGAATTACTTTTTCAGCAATGGCGAAAATTTACTATGACAGTTATGCGGTCAAGAGAAGCCTGCCTGTCCGATATTCACAGATGATAGCGCACCTTAATAAGGCCTTCGGCAATTGCTTATTAGAAGAAATTTCCCCACTGATGATTGAGCGGTATCAGATTCAAAGACAAAGCGAAGGAGTAATGACTTCTTCGGTAAACAGAGAACATGCCTGTTTAAAAGCCATTCTTTATAAAGCAATGGATTGGGGCTATTTTAAGCCTGTAAGCGGGATTAATCCTGCCAGAAAGGTGAAAATGCTTTCCGAGCCTCAGCATAGAACGAGATTTTTGAGTGATGAAGAAATCGCGAGACTTCTGGCTAATTGTCCGACTCAAAGATCGTCCGATATAATCACGCTGGCTTTGAATACGGGGATGAGGCGCGGAGAATTATTCGGTTTGGGCTGGGATGGGGTTGATCTGGAAAATAATGTGATTACTCTGACTAAAACCAAGAATAATAAAAGGCGCGAGATTCCCATCAATGATGCGGTGAGAGAGATGTTAAAAAACAAGGCAAGAAACAGTGAAAAAGTTTTAGATCTCACAAACTTCAGAAAAGAGTTCGAAGCAGCCCTTAAAAAAGCCGGGATAAAAGACTTCCGTTTCCATGATTTGAGACATACCTTCGCTTCCCACCTTGTAAAAAGAAGTGTAGATCTTTACACGATACAGGCTTTGCTGGGGCACAGCAGTTATAGCACTACGCAAAGGTATGCGCACTTAACTCCCAATCAGAAGAAGATAGCTGTTGAACTCTTGTCATTCAACAGCCCCCAAAACAACCCCCATGGCAATAACAAAATTTCTGAAATATCAAAAAGTGCTTATAATTTCAATAAAAATGCCGAGGTAGCTCAACGGTAGAGCAACGGTTTTGTAAACCGTAGGCTGTGGGTTCGAATCCCATCCTCGGCTGAATCATTTTTGCGTGAGCAGAAATGATTTTTTAAGGAAGGATTTCCGCCACCACAACCGTGGCGGATAAACTCTGCCGATGCTTGCGCTCCCGGTGGGAGAAGAACGCGGCATCCCGGAGGGAGAATCCCGACCCCGATTAGAATCGGGGAAGTGCCGTTACCTTAGAAGTAGTTAGGAAAACGGCCATCCTCGGCTAAATTGTTTTTATGCAATAGGGTAGAGGGTATAGGGGTTAGGGTAGAGTATGAAAACCAAGGAGGATTATTAAAGAATGTGCAATTGCGGAAAACTGATAAAAGCGGCAGCAGCGGCTACAGGCCTTTTTGTCGCGATAGAGTACATGCTCCATGAGATGCTTCTGAAAGCGATTTACCTGCGACCACACTATGAGCATCTCTGGAATCAGGCAGAAGTGATAAGGGCCAGGATGCCTGCTATGTTTCTGGCTTATATTTTAATCGGGTTCGTATTCGCGAAAATCTACAGCCGGGGCTACGAGCCTGCCAGGCCTGCGCTTGTCCAGGGGCTGAGATACGGGCTGTGGTTCGGCCTTTTGTGCGGTGCTTTCGCCGGGCTTCTGTGCTATGCGGTCATGCCCATATCATGGAAGCTTGCCGGCGTCTGGGCTGCGGGCGGGATGGTTGAGTGTCTTGTCGCAGGCGTGGCAGTCGCTTTTATATACCGTTCCCAATCCGGAAGCCCGCTGGCATAGAAAAAGATTTTCTGCCTGCGTCAATTTGGTAAAATTTCTTCCAGCCGCTTAATTTATGGCCTGTTCGTCTAGCGGCCCAGGACGCTGCCCTCTCAAGGCAGAGATCACGGGTTCGAATCCCGTACAGGCCGCCATTTTCCGAACTCATATTTTCCTGTTTCTCCGATGGGAAAACACTTCTGACGCATTTCAGCCCAAAAACGGCGGTTTCGGCCATTTGACGCTTGTGCCAAATTTGTGCCATAATTTTTCAGGCACAAAACCGAAAAATCACATTTTCAAAGTCTCCGGCAGTGTGTGATTTGAGACCTCTGCCAGGGATCACCCGCACAACAATTATGCTTTTAGACGGTCAAAATCCGGATACGGGCGAAAATTAACCCGACCCTTGGATTGCTTAAAAAAGCGGCGAGGTCGACCCGCGTTGGTATGGAGAACCGCCAGCCGTGCGATTCGGGTTTTGCTGATGTTGAGGGGGGGCGGTGAATTAATTGCCGCCGCGGCGGTGGAATTGTAATGCAGGATAAAGAATATGCAGGGATAAGTGCATGACTTATACATTAAAACTCTTGCATTACGGCGGGAATTCTGCTATACTATTACCGACGGTAATTGCCATGAAAAACGCTGAGAAGCTGAAGAATGCGATGCGGCCCGGGCGGGTCTATCGGCGGCAGGACCTCGAGGGGCTTTCGACGGCCGTGGACCGCGACCTGAAAACCCTCGTTGAGAGCAGCGAGGTGCGCAAACTCGCCTACGGACTCTATTGCAGGCCTAAGAAGAACGTCCTCGGTGCCGCGCCCCCGGATAATCGGGATCTCGTCCGCGCATTCCTCAAAACGGACGACTTCCTGCTCACCTCCTACAACCATTTCACCGACCTCGGGCTCGGACTGACCCAGGTCTATAACACCCATGTCGTGTACAACCACAGGCGGGCCGGAGAGTTCCGCCTGGGCGGAAAGCGTTTCAGGTTCCGGCTCGTTCCCGCCTACCCGAAGGCTCTCAGCAAAGAGTACCTGCTCGTCGACCTCTTGAACAATCTCAGGGAGCTGCCCGATGACGTTTCAGCCGTGCGCAGGAATCTGAGGTCCCGTCTCGGCGAGTTCGACCATGCCAAGGTGTCCGAATGTCTGGCGCGCTACGGCAACCCGGCCGCCAGACGGGCGCTCCGGGAGACCCATGCCTGAATTCCTTCACGCCCGAACCGATGCGAAAGCCATATTTGAAACGGTCGCCGCCGACACGGGGCTGGCCGAGGCCGTTGTCGAGAAGGACTACTGGATCATGCATTGCCTGTGGAGCCTCCAGCAGTCGGGCCTTTCGTTCGAAATGAAAGGCGGCACGTCGCTTTCGAAAGGCTGGGGCGTCATCGAGCGATTCTCGGAAGATATCGACATCCGATTCGACGCTCCACCGGCGCTGAATCTCAAAGGCGACAAGCCCGCACACATCAAGGCCCGCCTGAGCTTCTACGGCGACCTGGCCGCGAGGATGAAGATACCGGGAATAACCGTCGTTCGGAATACGGATTACGACGACGACAAGGCCCAAAACGGCGGAATCGGCTTCAGGTACGAGCCCCGCTTCGCGGCGCTGCCCGGCCTCAAACCCGAGGTGCTTCTTGAAGTCGGCTTCGACAAGACCGCGCCTAACGAGCCGCGCGACTTCAGCAGTTGGGCGCTCGACAGGGTTCTGAAAACCGGTCTCGACGTCACCGACAACCGCGCGCGGGGGGTCAGGTGCTTCAACCCCGAATACACCTTCGTCGACAAGCTGCAGACGATCTGCAGGCGTTTCCGGCAGCACCGCGGCCGCAACGATCCCGAGAAGGACAAGCCGCGGCTGTTCCTGCGCCACTACTACGACTTATACATGCTGCTCGGAGTGCTGCGCGTAAAGGAATTCATCGGCACCGCAGGGTACGAGGAATACAAGAAGCAAAAGCTCAAAACTTTGGACGCCAGGGAGTTCGAAACGCGCGACGCATTCACGCTCAACGACCCGAAGACCTACGCCCTCTTCGAGAAAGATTTCGGACACATGGACACCTTGCTGCTGGCTCCGGGGCCGACGTTCAAAGGATTGATTGAGAGACTCAGGGAACATGCCCCCAAGTTCTGACGCGGGGAAACTCAAAAAATCAAGGCATATTTTACATGGCCCGCATTTATCAGCGTTCAAAGAAGACCGGCGGCATCTGGTATCTGGACTATTGCGTTGAGGGAAGACGGGTCCGCAGGAAAATAGGCAGATCAAAACGCCTGGCCGAGCTGGCTCTTGCCGACACGCAGGTCAAGCTGGAGAGAAAGGAGCTGGGTTTCGGCGTAAGGGACAAAACCCTGGCTGTTTTCATCCGGGAATATCTTGAATACTCCAAGTCCAATAAATCGCCCAGCTCATATCTGCGGGACATCCAGATTCTCAGGCATTTATCCGAAAACATCCGGGTGGACAAGCTGGCGTCCATAACCGCTCCCAAGCTCGAATCCTACAAGACGCACCGGCAGGAACAGGGAGCCAAGCCTTCCACCATAAACCGGGAATTCAACACCATAAAAGCCATGCTGAATAAGGCAGTTGCCTGGGGAAGTCTGTCAGGGAACCCGGCCCGGACGGTTAAAAAATTCAGGGAGACAAAGCGTCAGGTCAGGTTTCTTTCACCGGAAGAGATAAAATCCCTTGTAAGCGCAGCCAAAGACAGGATGCGGTTTATGATAATGACCTTCCTTTACACCGGCCTGCGCAGGAACGAGCTTATCAACCTCACCTGGAACGACCTGGACTTCAGGCAGAAGCTCCTGATTGTCCAGTCCAAGGAAGGCTGGAACCCCAAAGATTACGAAGTGCGGCACATACCCTTAAACGAACGGCTTTTGAATATCCTCGGTTCGCTTAATAAAAACAACAGCCGTTATATCTTTTCCAACAAAAACGGAGAACGGCTTATAGGGAACGTTCTGACCCGCGATTTCAGAAAGCTGGCAAAAAGCTGCGGCATCAAAAACGCTTCCATCCATACTTTAAGGCACACATTTGCCAGCTATCTTGTCATGAACGGGGTGGACGTCTACACGGTCCAGAAGCTCTTGGGCCACTCCAGCATTAAAACCACGGAGATTTACGCCCACATGGCCCCGGATTATCTCAAATCCGCCGTTTCCAGGCTTTCTTTCGGAGAAGGCGTTCAGCAGAAAAAGCTGGCTTTGGAACATTAACAGGAGACCTCCCTATGCCTAAAGAAGACCCCTTTCCGACTCAGGATGAAATCAACAGGCTTCCGGTCAAGAAGCTCAGCGAATTGCTTGGGGAAGGGCCAGCCGGAACCCCTATGCCGAAGGCGCTCCTGGCCGCCCCCGACCTTATATCCTTCCTCAATGAGTTCGGGGACTTTGAACTAAAGCCCAGATTCCTTAAATTTCTGACCTCTCCCCGGCTGGGACTGGTTTCTCCTCCTGTGCGCAAAGACGGCCGGCAGGAAGAGCTCTACGTGTTCCCGTATCACTACGAACTCCTGCTTATGATACTGACCCTGAGACAGCAGTTCTTTTTGCCATTGAATGTCATCAGGGAGCTTGTAAAGGGCTTTCCAGTGCCCTGGCAGGACATGGTATTGGATCACAGGCTTTCCCTGGAAGAGCTTCTGGACATGGTCAAGATGCTGCCCGAAGGCTTTGAATTCAAGGAGCTGGTTATGGCCCGGGCATGCAATGCCATGATACAGGACCTTCTCCCTGATTACGAGGCCGTCACTCTGGCTATGAACTCCGGGGATGAACTGGACAAGAAGGAGGAGGAGGAGCTTATTCTGAAGCGGCTTGATGAGATAAAGATCTGGGTCACCTCAGGCAGGAAGCGGGAATTCCTGCGGCGGGAGGCATCCCAGGACTATGATGCCCTGGCCAGAAAGCGCAGCCTGGTCCGGCGTATTCAGAATTGTCTAACGCAAGATGATGCTGAAAATATACCCGTTTCCAATGCAAGATGATGCTGAAATCGGGTAATCTTGCAAAGGCGTCAGATCCCGTTCATAATCTATGCCATGACCATAGACATGAACGATTCCGGAGCGGTAACGCTGGAGCAGGTAGCAAAATTTCTAACAGCCTCAAAAAGCTGGAAATTCAAGGGGCTGACGCGTGAAGACAAATATAAATGGCTGGAAAGCACCATAAGCCGATTTGGCTATTTCTCACTCGGGAAGAAAGATAAAGGGCTGTTGCGCAGATATATGATACTGACAACCGGTCTTTCTGAGGCGCAAGTGGAACGCCTGGTACGACAAAAACTACGCACCGGTGTTATAAAAGCGTCCCGGGGACTGCGGAACAGGTTTCCGATAGTTTACACGAAAGCGGACATGGAGCTTTTGGCGGAAACGGACAATCTTCACAACCGGCTGTCCGGTCCGGCGACGAAGACCATCCTGGAACGCGAAGTTGAATTCGGCGATATGCGTTACCAGCGTCTTCGCGGCATATCCGTTGCGCATATATATAATCTGCGAAAAAAGCCCTCGTACAGGTTTAAAGCGCTTACCGTATCAAGGACAAAATCGGTGCAGGTATCCATAGGGAAAAGAGGCAAGCCTAATCCGGGCGGAAAGCCTGGACATGTACGCGTGGATACAGTGCATCAGGGCGACCTCAACGGTGTAAAGGGCGTTTATCACATCAATCTGGTTGATGAGGCGACACAGTGGGAGGTAGTCATATGTGTTGAAGCTATAAGCGAGGACTGGATTAAGGACGTACTGGCGACAGCCATACTGATGTTCCCGTTTATAATTCATGGCTTTCATTCGGACTGCGGCAGTGAGTTCATAAACAGGCAGGTGTCCGGAATGTTAAACGGTCTGCTGATAAAGCAGAGCAAATCCAGGTCGGGGCGAACCAACGACAATGCACTGGTGGAAGGCAAGAACGGGAGCGTCATACGCAAACACATGGGTTACTGGCACATTGAGCGCCGGCACGCCGATAAAATAAACAGATTTTACACGGAATACTTCAACACTTATCTGAATTATCACAGGCCCTGCGGGTTTGCAACGGTCACTGTTGACGAGAAAGGCAAAAGGCACAGAAAGTATGAAACATACCGGACGCCATATCAGGCGTTGATGGCGCTGGAAAAGCCGGAACAATATTTGCGGGAAGGAGTAACCCGTGAAGCTTTGGATAAAACGGCTATGGCGCATAGCGACAACGGCTTTGCAAGGCTGATGCAGAACGCAAAGGACAAACTGTTTAAAAAAGTGCTGCCGAAAGGCTCAGAAACATTCAAAAATGGGGGTCTGGCAAAAGAATTACGACGGAGTCACGACGAGATATTTCAGCATCATTCTTGAATTAGAAAATGCT
>JBDRGJ010000067.1:0-5485 GCA_043817835.1 bacterium | reverse complement strand
GCTTCCCTCAATGAGCGAATAGGTTATATCATCGAAAGCCGGAAGCAGTTTGATCTTTGCGGTTTTTGATATTTTCTGGAGCGTCAGCAGAGGAAACAGCAGAACCTTGCCTGCGGGATAACTGCCGGCAAGCTGTGAAAGGTCCTGAATCCCCCCCCCCGGATTTCGAAGGAAGCCTTTCCGGTCAGCCCCGTCATGTCGGCGGAAATATTTCTGAGGTCGCATCTGAATTCCAGCTTCTCCCCCGTAAAATTGGGATGCGTTATTCGTTCTATCAGGGTCTTTCCGTCCAAGTTGAAAACAATGCCCGCTTCCTTCCCGGCCGGCTGTTTTCTGCTTTTTGGAGAAGCCTTTTTTTCAGGCCCTTTGGCTGAAGCAGGCGGCGAAGCGATTTCCTGTCCGTCGAGTGCCAGTTTTTCCAGAAACAGGTCAAAAGTCAATAGCGGCGTTTTATCCCATCCCCTGGCTGAAAAGGAGGCGCTGAGCGCTGATCCGTCCAGTTTTCCGGCCAGAGGACCGGCTTTCATCGAGTCCTGGGTGAAAGAAACAGGCCCTCTCAGACCGGAAAGTTTCCTGCCGGCGAACAAGGCCGCGATTCCGGAAAGATTCAAAGTCCCCGAGTATGACAAACCTTGTCCGTGCGATAGCCTTACCCCGCCGGAAATAGCGCCGCCCGGCTCATATTCTCTGAGGAACGGAGCCATGTACGCCAGTTCTTCCAGCGGCATGGATTCTATTTTAACAGAGACGGATGTCAACGGAGACCTGCCGGAATAATTCAGGTCAGCCGAACCGGAAGTCTTTATCGCGCCCAAAGTCATTTTGAACGGTTCCGCTTTCAGTCTGCCCGGCCTGAGCAGAAGGCCGGCGGAAAAGCTTGAAGCCGGTATTTTGAATCCCTTCGGAAGGCTGCGCAGATGGCGGCGCAGTTCGTCCGTTCCCGTTTCCGGCAGGGAGCCGGAAAATCCGGCTTTTAGAGTGTAATCGATCCTTGGATTCCAGCGGACATTGCCCGAAATATCAGCCGTTACCGGCCCGGCTTTGACGGAAAGCGAGCGTATCTCGACAGAATCGGTTGTTGCCTTGAACCGGGAGTCAGCGGTTATGCCGGGAAGAAGCAGCTTCGGGGGAACGGAAGGGAAATATTTTCTGAGGGCGGAGGAGCTGAAAGGAGCGACTGAAATTCTCAGCTCGGCATCCATCCCTTTCCCTACGGCGCCGCTGATCTCGGCGCTGATTTTGTCCATAGAAAAAGCCAGTTCCCGTATTTTCGCCGAAAGCATGGCCGGGTCCCAGCCTGCCGGATTCACGCTGAGCGAGGTTTTTACCGGGATAGAGCCGCTGAAAGCATGCGACTTTATTTCCAGATAGAATTCTGCGCGCAGATCTATAGGCCCTTCGGTTGATACGTTTTCAGCTTTCAGTTTTTTGCCGTGTACAACCACCGAGAGTTTTGAAACGGAATCGTAATAGTTCACATTGAAGTTATCCAGGGAAAAGCTGGTGACGGAGAAAGGGACGGCTTTTGCCTGTCGCCCGGTTTTTTCTTCCGCTTTTGCGGCAGGTCGGGAGCCACCGGCGACGGCCGGGATGAGATCCGAGAAATTATAGACGCCGGACCTGAGCTGTTTGATGCGCAGGCTCAGATCCGATGCGCTGACCGAGTTGATTTTAAACTCTCCGCGCAGAAGCGGCCTGAGGCTGAGTTTTGCCTGGAAATCGCCGGCCTTCAGAAAATTCCCATTCTTGAAATTTCCCGCTTCCGACACGCTCAGCCCCTTCAAGGATACTCCGCCCAGGCCGACGGATGCGGATTCTATCCTTACCTCTCTATTGAACTGGCGGGAGGCATATTCCAGCGCAAGTCTGCGTATTTTTTCCGGGGGGAAATAAATTTTCAGCAGGACAAGGGTCGCAACCGACGCCAGCAGCAGCCCGGCCAGAGCCCATGCGGCAAATTTGACGAGTTTTTTCATAGCCGGGAAATTATATCACTTTGGAAATGCAAAAAAACCCGGTTGCCGGGATTTTTTTTAAACCGGTGAAAAATCATCTTCGATAAAACGCCCTGGTGCCGAACCGGGAGGAATTCTGCATTTCAGGGCGGCCAAAGTCTGAAGTATCAAAATTCAGGTTAAAAATTGTAAACTGCTCGCTGTAGCCGTATGATAAGACGAACCGGATTTATCCGCTAAAGGGAGATGATATGAGCTTCGATTTCGGAAAAATGGAAGAGATGATATCAAAAGCCGGAAAAGAGGGGCGCATGTCCCTTTCCGAGGCTGAAGTTTACGAAACCCTGTCGTCGATGGGACTGACTGTGCCGGTCTATAAGCTGTTTGACCCGGAAAAACTCCCCCCTTCCTCCGATGCGGCCGGAATCGCGGGACTTTTTCCCGGTACGCGGCTTGTGGTTAAGGCGGTTTCCCCGAAGATATTGCACAAGACCGAAACAGGCTGCGTTAAGATTATAAGGAAAGACGAGCTTTTGCCGGTCCTTTCCGAAATGGCTTCGCGGTTTCCTGAAGCCGAGAAGCTTATGGTATGCGAGTTTGTGGAACATGCGGTTTTTTCTCCGGGACAGGAACTGATGCTGGGGGCCCGGTCGGACAAGGCCTTCGGCCCGCTTCTGACCTTAGGGATAGGCGGCACGGACGCCGAGGCTTTCACCGCCGCGCTCAAAACCGGACATTCCCCTTCCATCATGCCCGTGGAAATGCTTCAGGAAAGCGGCGGCTGGGAGAAGTTTCTTTCCGGGGCGTGGATATGGAGATATCCCTCAGGAGCCGCGCGGGGCGGCAAACGTCTGGTTCCCGACGCTGACATGGTGAAGTGGATGGAGGCTTTCTCGGCAGCCATGGTCCATTTCGGAGGCGGCGGAAAGACCGGTTGGACCATAGAGGAGATGGAAGTGAATCCCCTGGCTGTTTCGGATGGAAGGTTAGTGGCGTTGGACGGAGTGCTCAGATTCAGGCCATCGGCTCCGGAAACAAGGGAAAGACCTACGGCAAAAGGCGTATGGTCCCTGCTGAAGCCTTCCACGGTGGCCGTGGCCGGGGTCAGCGAGAAGAAGATGAACATGGGCCGCATCATACTCAATAATGTCCTGGCAGCCGGTTTTGAGCGTTCGAAAGTTTTTATCCTGAAAGATCATGCGTGCGAAATAGACGGAGCCAGGTGCTATCCTTCGGCTTGCGCCTTCCCCGAACCCGTGGACATGTTGGTAGTGGCCGTTCCGTCCCCTGAAGTGCCCGGGGTCATTGAAGACGCAGGCAGATCAGGCAGAGTGCGCGGTGTGGTGCTGATAAGCGGTGGAATGGGAGAAAAAAGCGGTAGCGAAACAGCGGGTGCGAGGGTTGTGGAGGCGGTTGAGGCGGCAAAAAAAATCAATCCCGATTTTTCGCTCAGCGGCGGCAATTCTCTCGGCATAGTGTCGGTCCCTGCCAGGGTCAATACTCTTTTCATACCTGATTACAAACTGGACTATCCGGTCAGGACCAATCCGCTGATAGCAGGAACGGCTTTCATAAGCCAGAGCGGAGCTTTTGTTATTTCGGCCCTTAGCAAGATGCCGTGGCTAAAGCCGCTTTATTCAGTCTCTGTCGGCAATCAGCAGGACGTGACAGTGGCCGATTATGTCGAACAGGTAGCCCTGGACCCGGCGGTTAAAGTCATACTCGCGTACATGGAAGGCTTCAAAAATTCGGATGGTCTTATCCTTGCTCGGACCATAGCCAAAGCAAGGAAAGAAGGAAAGCAGGTGGTGGTTTATAAAGCAGGAAGAACTCCTACGGGGCAGAAAGCCGTCATGGGGCACACGGCTTCGATAGCCGGGGATTTTGTCGTAGCCCGTTCAGTGCTCGGTGCGGCAGGGGCAATGGTTGCGGAGACCTTTGACGATTTCTCCGACATGGCCTGCGCGGCCTGTCATTTCGCCGGTTTGGCCGGAAAGGGCGGGAAGACTTTTTTCATGAGCAACGCAGGTTTTGAAACCGCGGGCATGGCAGACAATATCCATCCGGGCTCCGCCATCTCGGCTCCTGCTCCTTCCCCTGAGCTTTCCGCAGAGTTGGAAGTCATACTTAAAGAATCAGCTCTGGATTCGATAGTGGATGTCCGCAACCCGCTGGACCTGACGCCCATGGCCGGAGACAATGCAATAATGAAGGTGGTCAAGGCCGTTATTGCCTCGGATGAAACGGACGCCGTGGTGCTTTCCATGGTCCCTCTCACTCCGGCGATGCAAACGCTTCCCCCCGGCCCCGGTCACAGGGAAGACCTTTCAAAATCCTTCCTGTCCGAAGCCGCCAAAGCTGCCAGGGAGACGGGCAAGCCGCTCATCTTCTGCGTTGCCGCCGGTTCTCTTTACAATCCCTACTGCGACCATGCGCGAAAATTCGGAATACCGGTATTCCGTTCGGCAGACAGGGCGGTGCAGATTTTTGCGAAGTATCTGGAAGCGGCAGGAAGATAGAAGTCAGAAGGCAGAATCCAGAAGAAAGGTTGGTATTTAATGCGGGAATGCGGGGACATAACACCTATTTTTAAAAGGGAACCTGTGTCTTTTGACTATGCAACCGCGTATTTAGTGCGGCGATCGCGCAGAAAGCCTATAAAGGACAAAAGGTACATGGTTCCTTTTGCATGCAAAAGGAACCATGTACCTTTTTAATCCGGTTTCTTATGGCCCGATGGCCTTTCCCAGTATTTCTTCCACGACTTTCTGCGGGTAGCCCTTAATCCCCCATTTGTCCATCAGCATCTGCGAATTGGATGCTATTTCGGGTATGCCTTCGGGTTTTATCCCGGCTTCCCGGAGCGTGACCGGCGCGCCTATGAGTTTGAACCATGCTTTCAGCTTTTTTATGCCGTCGGCTGCGGACGCTGCTTCATTCTTTGTCGTGACTTCCAACACTAACACTCTTTTGGAAAACCCGGCCATTCTTGGGGCGAAACTTGAATCATTTTCCAGTTTCCAGGAAAGCCATGCGGGCATGACTATGGCCAGTCCGGCCCCGTGGGCTATGTCATGGATTGCGCTGAGAGAGTGCTCCACCGCGTGGTTGATGAAATCCACGTCTTTGAAACCGCAGACCGGCAGCCCGTTAAGGGCCAGCGCGCAGGACCACATCATGGAAGCGCGGGCCTCATAGTCGCGGGGGTTCTTCATTATCTTTTCGGTGGAGGCTATTATGGAACGGCACAGACCCTCGGTTATTTCCAGAGAGACGCTGTTCTGCAGGTCGGTGGTGGTGAAATATCCCTCGAAAAGATGCGCGAGGCAGTCCATCGCCCCGTAGGCGGTATGGCTTTTGGGGACTGAAAAAGTGGTTTCCGGGTCAAGTATCGATGTTTTCGGGAACAGGCCCGGTCCTCCCGCGTTGAATTTCTGTTTTGTCTCTTCGTTGGTTATGACGCAGCCTGAGTTCATCTCCGAGCCGGTGGCAGCCAGAGTGAGCACAGTCACCAGGGGCAGGGCTTCCCC
>JBDRGJ010000066.1:0-9057 GCA_043817835.1 bacterium | reverse complement strand
GGGGCGGAATCCGCCGAAGTACTGACATAAGCATTTCCGCCACTACAACTTTGGCGGATCCGCCGTGAAGTTTGGCGGACATCCACGTGCATGCACCTGCCTGTCGCCTGCCTGAAGTCAGTCAGGTCAGGCAGGCGTGGTTTTCTGCGTAGGCGGATAAAACGCCTGTGGAAAAGATAACCCTGAACCTTAAACCGTGAACCTGACAACCTGAGCAGTTGCGAAACACAAGCAAAACAAGCATATGGAAAGAGGAACTACTATGGACTGCAAGAGACTAAAATTCGGATTTCAGGCGGGTTGTGACGGATTCTGTTCTGTTTTTTGCCGCCTGGTGTTTTTACTTGAGTTGCTTGTGTTTCCTGTCTTGCTTGCTTTGCATGCCGCTGCGATTACCGGACACTGCGCTTACGAGGACAACGGGCTGGGCGCCAGGGCCCGGGGCATGGGAAATTCCTTTACCGGAATCAGCAGTGATGTCTCTTCGCTGGCCTTGAATCCGGGCGCGTTGGGCGGCATAAGAAAAATGGAGACAGGGGTGCATTTTCTGAGGGCATTCAGGAACCCGGCCGGGGACACGGACCTGACCGACGTGGCGCTGGCTGCTCTTTATCCCTCCGAAGTCTCGGGACGGCTGGGCACTTTCGGCGTGGCAGGCAGGGTCGGGACTCTGCGGAATTTTTCAAGGGATAAGCAGATTCAGTTCGGCTGCGGAACATGGCAGCTGGCCCGGACCGGATGGGGCGTCCTGGACGCCGGAGGCAGTTTCAAGATACTGCAGCGCAAGATCCTCAACAGCGGCGATTCCGCTATGGCGGTAGCTATGGATATGGGGGCCGTTCTCAGAAGAAAGTCCCGCTATGCTTTCGGTCTGTCCGTGCTCAATATCGGAAGTCCGAGGCTGGACCTGGGCGGAAAAAAGGACAAAGCACCCTTCATAGTGCGGGCCGGGGTCTCCGAACAGACCGAGGATTACACCCTTACGCTGGACCTGGCGCAGAGGTCCGGCTCTTCCGGTTCCGGCGGGGGATATACCCTGAGCTCGGGTTTCGAGTACTGGTGGAAAACCTACCGGCGCGGGGTTTTCGGCACCCGTACCGGGCTAAGCGTCGGAAATCACTCCGACGCCTGGTCGCTGGGAGTTTCTTACAGGCATATGGGGGCTGAACTTCATTATGCGGCGGTTTTGCCTCTCAACAGGACTTTTAACACGGGCCATGCGCTCAGCCTGGCCGTAAGATTCGGCCACCATGAAATGGAGTCCGAGTATGAGCGTATCATAAAACAGGAAATGCGTTATCGGGGCGACCTTATGGAAGCCCTGGGAGAAGCACGCAAAAGGGAAAATTCGCTGAGGGAAGAACTTGAGAATCTTCGCCGGGAACTGGAGGAGCTGTCATCACAGCTTAAGAAACAGGCCCTGAAAGCGGATGAGGCGCTGCGCATAAAAGAGAGCATAGAGCGCATGGTGTCCCGGCAGAAAAAGGCGGAAGCCGAGATAAGAGACCTGGAAACTAAAAAAAACGCGGACCGGTTCAACAGGCTTGTCGCGCGCTATAAAAGCGACTGGGGATCCTATATCAATCTTAAGGCCGGCGGGACGCCTCCCGCCGTGCTGAAGGGAAGCCTGCAGAGGATACTGAAGGAATATCAGGGTACCGGAGTGGACCTGAGCCAGGCCGCCATCGAACTCAGGAATGTAATAAAGGCTGAGAGCAGCAGGACTAAGGACTGAGATACGAGGTCAGAAATCAGAAGTCAGAAGTCAGAGGTCAGAAGTCAGAGACCTGGTCATTCCCTGACCTCCGACTTCCCTGCAGCAGTCGGAAAATGCAAACTTGAAATTGAATCACCGGGCCTGAGTCCTGCAGTCCCGCTTTTTTGTAACCTTTTCTTAACAATTTTTCCATGCTTATTTAATACCCTGTGAGTTAAAATTAGGGTGAATGTTGACGCTTCTTTAAACGCACATGGAAAGCTCGAACTGGGACAGAAAAATCGACGCGATGTTGGAACGCCTTTCCGGAAAGCCTTCCGGGGGGGGATGCGGCTTTTGCCGGGCAGACCGGCCCTGTGCGGATAATGGAATCCGAAATAGAGACCATCGCTTTTCTCAAGCAGAGCCATGCCAGGGCGGGAATCCAGTGGAAGCAGGCCCTTGAACTCAGGGAGAATACCGTCAGGGAGCTGAGCCTGCGTCTGGCTGAGGCCGAATCCCTTGCAAAAGACCTGCGGGAACGCTGCCAGGCCGAGCAGGAAAAGAGCCTCGGGCAGGCGCTTGACACCTCCCTGCGCCTGGAGGAAAGTTCCGACGCCCTTAAACAGCAGAAGGAATGCCACGAAAAAGAGATGAGGCTGAGCCGGGAAATACTGGAAAAGACCCGGACCGAAATCAAAGCCCTGTCCGGCAGGCTGGATGACCTGAGAAAACAGCGTGACGGGGCGGAAAAGAAACTGGGAGTGAGCCGGCTGGAAAACCTTGAGCTTAAAGATGCCGCCGCCGATTTTGACAGGCGCCTGGGAGCGGCGAAGGAAGCGGTTGAAAAGACCGTGGGCGAACTTCTGGCGGAGCGCAAAGCCGGAAGCGAGGCCGACGCGGAAAACAGGCGGCTTGCCGGGCGGGTGAAGGCGCTGGAGGACGACCTTGTCTCCACCAGGGCGAACTGGGACGCGGAGAGGAAGGAATGGCGAGAACTGTGGGACAGGGAACGCTCGGTCTGGGAGACCCACAGGCAGGAATTTGCGGTGTGGGAGGAGCGGCTGCGCTCGGAAAGACAGGCGTGGCATGAGCGCCTCAAAGGGGAGGAGCAGAAGGAGATAGATTATGCTTCCAAACTGGCCTGCGTGCTGAAGGAATCCTCGGAATGGTCGCAGAAGGTCGCGCAGGTCCTCAAGCTGTACGCCGTCAAAGGAGTGGAACTGCCGAAAGTGTTTGTCTCAAGGCCTTGCGCCGAAGCCCTGCCCGCGAAGGTCCGGAGAAAGGCGCTGCGCAGTTCCTTGGCAATCGCGGCGGCCGCTGCTTTTGCTTTGGCGGGACTCGCATTCTGGGTTCATGACTACAGAAGCAGAGTGCATTTCAGGCTGGTTTCCGAAACGCCCCTGGACCTTCCCAATGTTACGGCGGTTCTCTCGGATGAGGAGGGCGTCTGGCTGACTGACTGGGAGAGGGGGCTGGAGCTCAGGAATGCGTCGGATCCTTCGGAGAAGCTCAGGGCGCCGGCCCCGCTTCTTAAGGAGCCTTTCAGGCCTGCGGCCCTGACAGCGGACGGGGAATACCTCTGGGTCCTGGACCTGGCGCAGCTGAGATTCCTTAAGCTGGAAAAGAAAACCGGCGCGGTGATTCAGGCCGTCAGAAGCCCGGGACCCGCCCCCGCAGGATTGGCTTTCGACGGACAGAACCTGTGGTCTTATGACGCGGTGACCGGAATCATCTGCAGATTCGCGCTCGATCCTGCCGGCGGCGTGGAAGCCAGCCATACCCTTCCCGGGGTCAAAGCGCCGCTGGCCCTTCAATGGAGAGACGGCGTTCTCTGGACGCTTGAGTCGGATGGAAGACTGGTCCGGCTGGCATTAAAAGACGGAAGCTTTGGAATCATCACTTCCCAGAAACTCTCTCCGGCGCCTCTTTCTTTCAGCCTGGCCGGCGATGTCTTTCTTTCACTGGAAAGAGGCGGCAGAGAACAGGGTTTTGTATTGAGGAAATATGGGGCGAAAGTATTTTAAAAATAAGGTAAAATTTTCGGACATGTGCATTTTTTTAAAAAATATGTTCAGCGCAAAATCCATGGATAAGCCCAGGGGAGTGATTTACGCGTTTTTGCTTGTTCTTCTGTTTCCGGTTGTTTCACCGGCCCAGCAGCTTTATATTTCATCGGCATTCGTGGTCTATGCCGACCAATATAAATATTGCAGTCCGCCCCCGGATGCGGCAAATGGTTTTTATGATTTGATTCAAACTTCCACCAACAATGTTTCTTTTTGCCAAAAAGAGGATTGCAAAGATGCCGGTCCCGATCTCAATCCATGGGAGTATTCTGCGCTCATAGAGTACGACCAGACCCGGGACAGTTATCCCGGAGGGTGCCTGGCTTTGTGCGCGACAATCGGGTGCGCGGTAAGCACTTCTCCTTTCAGTTTCGCCGTAAACAAGCTTGAATTTCAGGTTTTTAAATTTTCGACGAACGCCAATCCGATGGACCCGGCATCAACCCCGCCCCTGCGCACGATTCCTTTATATAACGTCGGCAATTGTACTTTTGGGGCGACGGATCCACCCGGTTCCAAAATAGTCTCGTTTAAGTGCGCGGGCTGGGACGGGTCATATAATGTCGAAGGGGAATTCGGCAAGACGAACGGGCAGTTCGGTTTCCGGGCGGCGGTCGAGACAGAAGAGCCCAACCCCGCTACCGGCACAATGATGAAGTTCCAGCACACAGTGGCATATCCCGGCCAGGATCAGATTCCGATACAGGTGGACGTGACTAATGTGCATGTCGTAAGGACCACGCCCACCCTTGTGGGGTCCATAACTCCGGTGGCGGCTCAGCCTTACAACATAGGCTACCGGCTGAGCAAGGACGCCACTGCCTATGTCGATATATATAATCCTCCGAATCTGACTAATCCGGTGAGAAGCGTGGTGGCCGGCCTGCCGCGCCTGGGTGAAGGCACTCCTGAAGGAAAGTTAAAGAACTGGGATTTCTGGGACGGGAGGAACTACAGGGGGGGGCTCATGCCGGCCGGAGTTTACCTGGCGAAGATCGATGCCAAAGCCGAGGACGAATTCGGGCTTGACATGGCATGGGGCACGACAAGGCAGATAGGCCTGGACCCACTTCAGATAACGGATATAAAAGTAAAATCGCTGGGCTACAGGGCCACGGACCAGGCTGTCATAAGCTATACGCTGACCGAGGCCGCCACCGTTTACCTGGATATCTATCCTCCCGGCACGGTTGTAAGCAGCGTTAACGAATCGCCTCCGCAGGGCGTCATGCTCGACGGAGTCGATTACGGCTCCGGCGATGCCATACGCATAAGGCGTTTCGTCGAGCAAAGAGAAGCCAGACACGAGGTGTCGACTATATGGGACGGCCGGGATTCAACGCGCAACCCTATGTCGGACGGCGATTACGTGTACACCCTTTACGCTGAGCTTCCCGCGGCCGATATAGACGGCAATTTAATAACAGTCAGGACCTCAAAAACCCGGCTCGGCGCTGTTCCGGTAGCCAAAGGACTTGTCGTCGTGCAGAATATACAGCCCTCTTCCGCGGTCATCGGCTCCAGCCCGCCTGTCGCGTCCGTCTCGCCGTTCTATTTCAGATACACGCTTTCCCGCGATTCCCCGGTCTATTTCAGGATTCTGGATGTCACGGGCCAGACCACGGTCAAAACGCTTGTGAACAACGAGGTGCGCGTGGCCAATTACCAGGTCACGGAGATATGGAACGGCCTGGGGGACAACGGGCTTTACGTCTCAAGCGGTGTTTATCTGGCTGAGCTTGCGGTCAGGGACGCGCAGTGGTCCAACATGGTAACGACGGTTACGGTCGCTTTTTCGGCGGACCTTTTCAGAATAACGAACATCGTGGTCACTCCGCTGCTGGGCGGGACCTCGGACCAGGCTTATATGTCCTACACGCTTTCACAGCCGATGTGGGTGGAGTGGAAGATATACCCTCCGGGCACGGTGATAAGCGGCTCGCTTACCGACCCGGAGCTTGCTGTTTCCACGCCTCCCGTTTACACGGTGAGTGGTCAGCGCGCGGGCAAATACACGGTAACGGAAATATGGGACGGCCGGGACCAGGACGGTCTGTTCATCCCGGACGGCAACTATGTCTACACGCTGGTGGCAAAAAGCACGAGCGTTGCGTCCGGCGCGATTTACGCCACCGACCGGGTATACGGGGATATAGCGGTGACAAGAGGGCAGATACTGTTCAATCATTTCGATGTCATACCGACCGTGCCCATCCTGTACAATTCCAGCGAGCCTGTAAAACTGCCCAATTACGAAATCAGCTATTCCCTTACAAGGCAGTCTTCCGTGACCGTTCAGGTGCTTGCGACTAATTCTCCCTGGCCTGTGCTGGCTAACGTGCTTATGGGAGGGGTCAGGGAAGCAAACCTGGAATACCGGGAGTTCTGGGACGGCAAGTGCAATGTGCCCGGAGTGCCGGGGTACGGCCTGGACCAGTTCGTTCCAAGCGGAGCATACACCGTGCGCTGGCTGGCGAGGGAACTGGGGATAACGTCGCAGTTGAGCACCCCTACGACAGTCTGGACGACGCTGGAAATCGCGCCGCTGAGGATATATGACATCGCGATATCCCCGCTGCTTCCGGATCAGCCGGCGATGGTCTCGTATCAGGTGTCCGAACCCATGATAGTGGCGCTGAAGATATACAAGCAGGGAACGGTTTTCGACTTAAACGGCACGCCCGCGCCCCCGGAAAACGTGTCGCTGGTGAAGAAAATAGTGGGGATGCGCGCGGGCCGGGTGCAGATAAACGAGGAATGGGACGGAAGGGACGACAAGGGTTCCATGGTCCCGGACGGAAGATACGTGTTCAAGCTGTACGGTTCCACCGACATAGCGGCTGTGGATAAAATAACCGGCAATTTCGCCGGAGGCACGGTAATGGCCGACGACATCATCACTTACGACATCCCGGTGGTCAGGGGGAGCGCGGCCGACGCGTGCGCGGAGTTCGAATCGGGAAGCTTTTTTTACCCCAATCCGTTCAGGGGCGCGCAGGGGAAATTCAGCACATGGTACCCCGTGGCCGGTGTTATAGGACTTAAGCTTTACAATCTTGCCGGCGACCTGGTTCTTGAGCATGATTTCGGCAAACAGGCAGGACGGACCAAATCGGACCCGGACTGGCCTTGGGACAGGAAAAACAGCTCGGGCAGGAAGGTGGCTCACGGGGTCTATTTCGCCGTATTCAGGCTGGAGGGCCGGGAAGGGTTCACTAACGTGTGCCAGACGGTCAAGAAGATACTCATTCCGTAAAAAGCAAGATTAAGGTTGAGATTAAGATTGGGAGATATGGAAAAGACAGGAAAGAAAGAACTTTTAAGCGCTACAGCTACGACCCCTGCTTACCAGGGGAATAAGCGGCGTCTTTCTTCGCTTTTTTCCCTCTACCCTGTAACGCGCTTCCCAAGAACCGCATCGCTTATTTTGACTTTTTGCGCAAGCTTTTTCATCCTGATTCTGCGGCCTGGCGTCTCGTTCGCCATAGACTCCAGAGCCGGGACTTCGGGAGCGACTTTCCTCAAGCTGGGCGCAGGCAGCCCCAGGGCCCAGGCCCTTGGCCGCGCCTATGTCGCCCTGGCCGAAGGGCCGGACGCCATGGTCTGGAATCCTGCCGGCATAGCTTCGTCCCAGCTTAAGGAGGTGCAATTCTCCTACCTGAACTGGCTGCAGGGCTATTCGGGCCAGTACCTGGGCTATGTGCACCCGGTCGGACAGACCGTGCTGGGGGTCAACATTGCCTCTTTCGGAATGGACGGCTTCGAGGTGAGGGACGAGCAGGGCTTTCTGCTGCAGAATGAAATCGTCAGGGTGCAGGACGGCTTCGCTTCGCTGAACGCGGCCAGGTCATTTTTCCTCGAAAGGTTCCTGGTGGGAGCGAACATCAAGGGCATAAGCGAAAATAACGACGGCACCAAGCACACCGCCGTGGTTTTCGACGCGGGCGCGCTTCTTAAAATCGGAAGAAGGCTTTCCCTGGGCTGGGCCGTCCAGAACATGGGCGGCAATACCGACGACGTGGCTCGGATACACAGGTTCGGCGCCGCGGTGAAGGCGTTCCCCTTCCTGACTTTGTCGGTCGAAAACGAGGCTGCCTGCGACAACAGGTCCCGCATCGGCATCGGCGCCGAGATCATACTGCCGGAGCAGCTGCTGCAGATGGGCAAAGTCAGTTTCAGGGCCGGCTATTTCTCCTCTGACAGCTACGGGCAGAGCGATGACGGCATGCTCAAACGGCTGAACCTGGACCGCAGCTCCGGCTTTTCAATAGGCTTCGGGCTTTATACGGCGGAAATATTCGGCTACGGGCTGGGCCTTGACTACGCCATGGTGCCTTACGGAGCGCTGGGAAAATCGAGCCAGGTGTCGTTGCGATTCCAGTTCTAGTGTAGTGCGTCATAAATAGCTTCACAATAGCATGTGACAAAAAAACGAGTTTGTAGCTGCAAAGCGCCTGCCCGCCGTCTGTGTGGCGGGAAGCTTTGCACGGAAGAAAGCAGAGCTGGCGCTCTGCCGCTACAGTTCAAATGTCAAGAAGCGTTGGACGCACTACACTAGCGGATAGTGTCCCCGAAATTTTGCGCAGGGCAGTAAAAGAGATGTCCGCATGAGACGATTACGGGATAGGAGGGGGCAGACCGCCGTCGAATATATTCTTGTCACACTGGTGCTGTTCGTTGCGTTTGCCATGATGTACCGCCTGCTTAACGAGGCTGTCGGGAAACAATTTAAAGGAGGAGCGGCTGTGGTGGTAAGAATGTATCAATGATAAAGGCTTCTGCATGACATCGCAAAGGATGTGCATAAACGGAGGGAAATGAAAATGGAAATGTTCAGGAGAAAGCTGGGTTGTAAACGCGGTCAGAATACGGTGGAATACCTGCTGATGCTGACCGTTGTTGTGGCCGTGGTCCTTATAGCGGGCTATTATCTTAAAGATTATATGCCCAAGCTGTTCAGCCAGGTGGCAGCTAAAATAGGTGGTTCGGTGGACCAGAATGCTGACGGGTCTGGTCAGATGACGGGTGGCAATTAACACGGGAATATTCTGCTGAGACTGCATGGGGATAAACCCGTGAGGCTTTATCGCTTATTATTTTATTAAGGGATTGTCCTGCTTTTTCAGCAAACAATGCTCTTGTAGCGGATGTTTTATGCAACTGCAGAGTTGTCAAGAAACATAACTGCTCAGGTGCCCGCCCCTGCCCGACGGATGGCAGGCGGGTGCCGGATGTCGGGCAGGGATAGGATATAGGCAGTTAGCCTGTTCGGCGAAAAACAAGGTAAATAGC
>JBDRGJ010000065.1:0-3079 GCA_043817835.1 bacterium | reverse complement strand
TGCCCTATAAACGCTTTTTAGGCTTAAAATCGTCCGGTAGCCGATTTTAAGGCCTACCAAATTGTCAAAGAACTTACTCACTGGATTTCTCCTCAGGCATAAAAGAAACCAGCTTCAGACCATCCATTTCAACAGGTATACGCCTGTTTTTACCCAACGTAACCAAATCAAATCCGGATTCTGTAGGCGCATCCCAAATCATAACGGCATTTCCATCTCCCAGGCCTTTTTCAACCTGGTTCCAAATCATTCCCCTGACCTTCACAGAATAATTCCCCACATACACCCCGGTCCTGGCCTCCAAAAGCCAAACGGCAAGTCTCCCTCTTAGCCGGGGAGGAGCATTTTCAAGCACGATGACCAGCATCGCCTAAACTATCCTTATTTGGTATTGCTGGGCCAACCGCGTATTCTGGATCTTCCGGGACAGCTATTCCCCCCGCCTCTAAAATTTCCTCAATGCCAGGAATAATCCGCATAAGCAATTTTGTAGTTCTGAAAACCTCCCGGCAGGCATGACGCACCGCCTGTTCAGGATTGGCTGGTTTTTCTGCGGCAATTTTAAAAGCTACTGGTGCGACTGTTTCGAACTTAAAAACATCCGCTATATCATAAACGAAAGAAAGCGGTTTGCCAGTGTGGATAAACCCGATGGCCGGAGCATATCCGGCGGCAAGCACAGCGGCCTCGGTAATGCCATAAAGGCACGCGGTAGCGGCACTCAGACACCTGTTCGGGATATCACCGCTCCCCCAATTTTTAGCGTCATAATCCCGGTGCTTCCATTCCACTCCGTACCGTTTTGCCAGCAATTCATATATCTTCCTGACCCGGACACCTTCTATGCCACGCAACTGCTGGATGCTTCTTTTGGCCGGCGGCTCCTCCTGAAAACGCATGGCGTACATTTTTCTCACTACCTTCAACCGCAAATCCTCATCCAGGGCAAGTTTTGCCTGATAAAGCAGCCTGTCGGACCTCGCTCCGCCCGGCTGCCCGGACGAATAAAGTCTGACACCTGCCTCCCCCACCCATACAAGCAGGCAGCCCACCCGCGCGGCCAAAGTGACCGCCGCGTGAGAAACCCTTGTTCCGGGTTCCAACATAAGACAGGTGACTCCGCCAACCGGGATGTGTGTTCTGACGCCGGTTGCGTCCACAACCACAAAAGCGCCGTCCAGGACATCGAGCTGCCCTTTTTCAATAAAAGCCAGCGACACCCGCTCTTTTATAGAGATTGGAGTCAAGCGCGGAAGAATCGGTTCTGTCATTATTCCTTCCGTTCCAGCCTTTTCCGGCTTTCCGGCTCGGTCAGATAGTTTTCACTGGAAACAACCCGTTTTCCGGTTTTTTTCTCAAGATCCTTACGCGCCTTCCCGGCCACGCTTCCCCCTTTAACGGCCGCGCGTCGGTTTTCCGGAAAACCGCGCGCGTTATCGGTTCGGGTAATTTCCGTCGTGGAAGCCTCGCCGAGCATTGTAAAGATCAGTTCCAGGTCGGTCATGTGGTCGCGCAGATTTTCCCGCTCCAGCCCTTTGATCTTTTTGTGGGCGGAGGGAGTCACGCCGAAGGCGGCTTTTGCTATTTCCGCAGTCAGAATTTCGTACCCCCTGGGCTTTTCAACGTCCCGCTTTTTCCATTCATCGGTAAGCTGTTCCCTTACGGCGATACCGCGCATCCGCTTCTCAATCCATTCGTCGGAATACCCCTTTGCTTTGAAGAGAGCACGGGTTCTTTTTGTGCCGAGTTCCGGGTCTTCTATCTCCTGCACCCGCTCATAACCGACTTTTGCCAGCCAGCGTTTGAAGGGCTCGGCTTTGGGAGAAGGAACAGATTGTATAATCCGAAAGACTCCCTCCGTATTGGCACAATTTAACTGTTGTTTTCCGCCTCCAGTATCCAGCCAAAGGGGGGTGACAATTTGTCCCCACCCTTTAGCCAATTCCTCATCACGGATCCGCATTTTTTTTATATAGTCGGTTGCATTGGGGGTGTCTGTTAAGGCTTCTATAATATCAGCAATCGAAAACCACCACTCGTTATTATGCAGGGTTCTTCTTATTCCTTTTCCTTTAAAGACAGCCATTTTTGTATCCATAAAATCTCCTTATTGAGAAATCACCTCACCGGATTGGGAACACCGATAATAGTCCAAGCCCCATGGTTTTTCCATGCCCTATTCCAGCCTGCAAAGCCGCCAGGAATTTGTCGACACCAGTGATAGTCAATATACCGTCATATAAAACCGAAAAAACATGGATTCCGGTTTCATCCCTTCTTTTTCCGACCAGCATCCTGTCCTGTGAAATCTGAACAATAATTCTGCGCCCGACCTGCTCTCCAGCTTCTGGAGCTGCCATAGATGGGAAAGCAAAACCATGTTGCTCGCCCTTACGGGCCAGCCATAACTCCTGTTCGCACGGTCTAAGCAGGCCCAGGCGTTTACCATTGCGTTTGACGGACGGATTGGCACGAAGGCGGAACCGGAACCGCTGTCCGGACTTAAGGGAGTCAAGTTTTAGACGCCCGGCGATATTGATACCGTCAGCGGGCGTTTCAGCCAGCCAATCTTTCAATCCTATGCGCGGCCAGTCGGGAAACGACCTGCTTTGAATTAAAACGCGGGGATTTCCAGCCTGATCTGTTTCAGGCTCAAGCCGCCAAAGGAATTCTCCCTCCGGGCATTTACAGTCAGGGGGCGCGAAAGCGCGGCACAGCGTAGAGTGAAGTTCGTACGGGTCTGCGATATCCCGCCTGGCTTCTTTACTGCGCGGATTGAGATGTATTTTATGCAGGAACATTTGATACCTCCTGCGGGAACGGTATCCATTCGGAGCGGACAAACCTGGCGCCAAAGCGCCGCTCGGCAAATGAGGATAATGGCTGGTCCATCTTAAGGGCGCCGGAGCCGTCGGCGGACTCAAAGGAAAACAACAATTTCTCCGGCCGCTTTTCCCATTTTCGCTCCGAAGTAATCCAAGGCCATCTTATCAAAACATCCCTTAGCGGGCCGTCTTGTAACCCGTTTTCAATCCATACCGACTCCGATGGCACATAGGATTTGCGTCCTAATGCAAGC
>JBDRGJ010000064.1:0-4078 GCA_043817835.1 bacterium | reverse complement strand
GGCGGGACAACCCAGCTCTTTTGCCCAATGATTTGCTATGACAGGGCAAAAGAGCTGCCCTCCGGGCGAATCCTTCAACTGAAGGATTCGGGTTGATGTTGCTTGGTACATGATGTTCTGGTGCAAACTCCAAAAACCCCGCCCTTGGATTTACCAAGGGCGGTCTTTCTAACCAATTAATTTGCGGATTCATCAAGAACAAAAAATGAGACTGCCTAAAAGAAAGCTGTTTAAAAATATATTCATTAAATCTTTGGCGATTCTTCTGACTGCCGCGCTTCTGCCGGTGGAATCGGTTTATGCAGTTCCAGCCGCCATAATGTCAGCCACGGGCGGTAATCTACTTCCGGGACATTTTTCCATAAATGAAAAAGTCCTGCTGTTCTTTAATGTTAGGGGGGAGGAGTACGGTATTGTCATTAAAGATCATGAAATCCTGCATGCCGGCACAGCCGGGATTCCGGGCTTTGGCGTTCTTGATGAAAGAACGAAAAACCGGTTTTTGAAGATAATTTCCGAAGCGTCCTCAGGGGAAACCGATGCCGTATTGGCCGATGCTCTGGCAGAACGCTTAAGCCTCGGTGAAGCAGGACAGGCAGACCTGTTTCTTGTCAAAGCCGGCGTTGGACGGTTTAGAGTGACGTCTTTGGGTTTCAAGACTTTCATCGAGAAGCTTATCCGGGAAGAAACAGAAATCGCCGCACCCGGTATTCCTGCGGCAGCGGTGGCAGGGGAAGGAGGAATTCCTGACGTTCTCCTGGCCATGTCAGAGTCAGGCGGCCGGGATTCGGGCAGGTTTTTCGACGGTTCGGCAAAATATGGCCAGGCTGTCCCTGTTGACGGAGTCAGTTCCGGTGAAGCCGGGAAAATCAAAGCTGCGAGTCTGCCGGCAGGTAAAAAACTTAACGGAAATCTGACGGTAAGCATTCCGAAGCCCTCCCTAAATTTATGGAAACCGCCTGACAATGCCAAGGGGCGGGCCGCCAGGGTGGCGGGGCCTCTTCTGGCCGGAGCCGCGCTTGGAACTGTGACGTCTCTTTTCTGGGGGCCGGCGGCGGCGGCGTATTATCTTACGGGTTCGCTAATGAAATCAGCGCAGTATAATTCCGATGTCCTGGGAAAAATCCCGGGGAAGCTAAAAAAAACCCGTACGGTCAGATTCCTGGGAGGCGTTATCGGCAAAATACCCGGCATCGGACTGGTTAAAAAAGCCGGAGGTGCGGTCAATGCCAAAGTCATCCGTCCGGTTTTGGAATATGCAAAAAAACATCCTGGCCGGGTGCGACCGGCCATTGGAGCCGGTCTTTTGGTGACAGGGGTTTTCACGGGCAATCCGGTTTTGACCTATTTTGGAATGACATTCGGCATCCTTGGCGCAGGCGATATGATTTCTAAAAAGGTTTTTGCAAAGACATATGACCTGCTTGGAAAGGACCCTGTAAAAAAGCTGGCGGTCAAAATCGACGGGGGTGTTACGGAAGCGGCAAAAAAAATACAGCAGGCCGCGTATAAAATCAAAAATCGCATTGCGGGAGAGAAAAAAGAGGCCGCTGATAAAAACTCCGCCGGCGAAGGAGGCTTGTCCGGTAAATTTTCTTTCTTAAGCCGTGGCCTGAACAAGGCCGGCTCCGGAATAAAAAAAGGGGCGCAGTATATAGCAGCTCATCGGGGGCAGATCGCAAGGATAGGTCTGGCTGCTGCCGCTTCCATGGGTATTGTGGGAGGATTCGCCTTCGGGACCGACCGCGCCCTGGCAAATACACTCGGCAAGGCAACCATGCCCAACGGGGAAGTGTATTTTATGGATAGCGAGGTGGGGCCCGTAAAGACGTTGAAAATAGACAAAAATTCACCTGGCGGGGAGATGTCTTTCGGTGACAAGATCAGGAACATACTTATAGGCGCTTACCGTCATTATAATCTTTCTGCCACTGTTCTGAAGGACGGAGAGCAGACCGGACAGTTTTACGCCAAGATGACGGCCAAATATGATCCGAAGACGCCGGCGGAATGGGCGTCGATAATTGAAAAGGAAATCACCTATGTGGGCCATGAAAAAATTTATGGAACGTCGATGTATTATATCTCTTCGGAGGAAGCGGCGACTCTTGCCACAATAAACGGCATAACCGGCAGATTTTCGGACTGTACAGGCAAAGCAGTCCTATTGATAAACTGCCTTAAAAGAGCAGGTTTCGCTCCATCCAAGCTGGTTGTAGGTGTTCCGAGAATAACAAATCTCAGGGACACGGCTCATGCCTGGGTAAGTATGCGTGATGCCGCAGGGAAGGAAATCGAGCTTTTTCATTATTCAAACACACAGGACCTTCTTCCGAGCTGGACGTTCAAACCGGTGCAGGGCATAAAGGGCAATAACACGGCTCTTTTTGCCGGAGGCGGGGCAGGGGGGCTGGCTGCCAAGGGCATATACGGATTGCTGGACAGAATCGAAAAGAAGATAAAAAACCGCAACAAAAAAACCGCGTCCTGACACAGCTTTTCATGTATAATAATCTTACAAATGGGAATAAGAACGCATTTGGCTGCTGTGCCGGCATTCCTGCCGGCTGTTCCGGTTTATAGACTTAAGGGGGTTTCAAATGGCTGGAATGAGTAAGAGGTTTTTTCTGTTTGTGGTTGTTAATATTTTTATCCTGGTGACGATTTCCATCGTTTTGCAGGTTCTTGGAGTAAGACCGTATATCAACGCATATGGAATAGATTACAGCGCCCTGATGATATTCTGCCTTGTCTGGGGCATGGGAGGCGCTTTCATATCCCTGGGCCTTTCAAGGATTATCGCAAAGCGGATGATGGGAGTTCAGGTTATAAACCCGGACGAGGGCGGGGCGGCCGGGGAGCTCGTCCGTATGGTTCACGGCCTGGCAGCTTCAGCAGGACTGCCTAAAATGCCCGAAGTAGGAATCTACGACAGTCCCGAAGTCAATGCCTTTGCCACAGGGCCAACCCGCAGCAGAGCGCTGGTGGCTGTCTCTTCAGGACTTCTGTCCGGGATGAACAGGAGCCAACTGGAGGGCGTGCTGAGCCATGAAATTGCCCATGTGGCCAACGGCGACATGATCACAATGACCCTTCTTCAGGGTGTGGTCAACGCTTTCGTGCTGTTCCTTGCCAGAGTTATAGCGTTTTTTGTCACCCAGAACGTCAAAGAAGAATCCCGCAGAATGGTGACATTCCTTGTAACCATTGTGCTCCAGATAATCTTGAGCGTGCTGGGTTCCATGGTGGTGGCTTTTTTCTCGCGGCACAGGGAATTTCGGGCTGATGCCGGAGGGGCGCGTCTTGCCGGCAGGGATAAGATGATAAACGCTCTCAAAGGCCTGCGTTCAACGCGGGACTTGACGGGAGCGAAAGAACATCCGGACATGGCCACTCTCAAGATTTCCGGCAAAAGCGGCGGTTTTATGACCCTGCTGACCTCCCATCCTCCACTGGAGGAGAGGATTGCCCGGCTGGAAAGTTTCCAGGTCTAAAATCATAATCAAAAGTCAAGCACAGGGCCGGGAGTCTGTCAGACTTCCGGCCCTGTGCTTTGCAGACAATATGTTTTCAGGATGCCGCGGTTTTTTCGGCACCGGGCGAGTCTTTGGCGGTTATCCACTTCTTCCCCAGTATGAGACCAAGAGGGCTGATGCACGCGATAAGCGCGTAAATCAGCCACAATGTTCCTGAGTCCTGCGCTCCGGCCGCAGGCACAAATCTTTCCAGCATGGTCCCTGAATAGAGGCCGGTGGTGAACTTGGCCATGAACCACGGTATGCCCGCCAGTCCCATATATGCCCCCACCCTGCCTGCAGGAGCTATGTGCGCCACATATTCCAGAAAGCGCGAAGACCAGACAGCCTCTCCCAGAGAGAATAGAAGCACATAGAGCAGCAGGGAGGTGAGAGCAGGCCCCGGCACCAGGATAAACGTGGTGACAGCCGACAGGGAAGTTCCTATTATCATCATGGTTATGATGTTTGCGCGGCGGGTCATTGCTGCTATGAGCGGGACAAACACCACTATTATCAGCGGGTTAAGGCCGTTGATCCATTCAAACCTGGCTCCCACGGCA
>JBDRGJ010000063.1:0-2535 GCA_043817835.1 bacterium | reverse complement strand
CGACGGATACTATTTTGTGACGATATGCACAAGTTTCAGAAAACCGTATTTGGACATTGCGTCAATAAAAGGAATTGTAGCTGCAGAACTCGCTCTGCTGAAGCAGCGATTTTCCGGCTTGGCCCCTGATTATTTCATCGTGATGCCGAATCATATCCACGCCATTTTCATATTGGATAATTCGGATTCCACGCTTTCACAGACAATTCAGGCTTTTAAATCAATCACGACTTTAAAGGCAAAGCAAGCTTTGCCGCTACAAATCAATGGGCGGTTGTGGCAGCCGAATTATTGCTGCATGTTGTAAGGAATGAAAAAGCATTGGCAAAAATAAGAGAGTATGTCGAAAATAATCCCATGGCAGAGCAGTTGAATTGGGGCGAACTGGAAAAGAACAGCGGAAAAAGTCTGAAGGTGACAGAAAGAATGTAATTACAGAGCTCGCTCTGTAAAAAGGGCAAAGCAAGCTTTGCAACTACATTAAAAATTAAAGCAGCGCAAGGCGCTGCGGCTACATTAGGGAAACAGATGAGATTATCGAGGATTGACTCATTGGTCAAAAAAGCCATGGGAAAATGGCATCTCTCCCTGTTTTTCATATTCTTGCTTTTCGCTTTTTGTTTATTATTTCTGACTTCTGACTTCTTACTTCTTACTTCATCTCCAGCATACGCCGCGGGCGCCAAATCATTCGGCGCGGTTTCCGTTGTTGACGACCTCAGCGGTGCCTCGGCCGCTTCAATCGGCCTTGCCGGCGGAATATACGAGCTTACAGGCGGAATCGGACAGCTGGCTGCGGGGGAGACGGATGACGGCGTTCCGACCGTGGTGGTTGAATCCGGCTTTTATTCAAAGCTGGTATCTACACCGTCGTTTGCCGAAGTCCAGTCTGATGTGCCGAATGCTGCAGATGTTAACTGGACTGACCCTTCTCCGTCCGGGACGCTTTATCTCATAGTGCTTTCCACCTCCATTGACCCTTCGGTTTTCGTGGGAAGTCAATCTGTTTACGCTTCTCCCCGGAATTTCGCCGGATTGTTTCCCGATACTACGTATTTCGCGCACATAAGCGGAAGCTATATGGAGGGAGATGATTCGGTCGCAACCGTGGTCAGTTCCATGACCATGGCCGTTGCGCCCTCTTCAATTTATTCTGCGGATGCCGGTCCCTGGAACGCCAGAGTGCGCTGGCCCGTTTTTCAAAATCCGGCCCCGTCAACATTTTCTTCATGGACGAGTCAGGCTTCAGACCTGCCATCGGCCCGCTTCGGTCATGCCGCGGCTGTTTCCGGAAACCGCGTGTTCATATCCGGCGGGTCGGACGGCACACAGATAAGCAACAAAGTCTGGTCAGCCGCCTTAAGCGCGGACGGCACTGTGGGCACATGGATTGAAACCGTATCCCTGCCGGAGAAGCGCTACGGCCATGCCATGACAGCGGCCATGGGAAGGCTTTACGTGCTGGGCGGCTACGACGGCGCCAATCTGAAATCAACGGTCTGGTCCGCTCCGGTAAGTTCGACCGGACTGCTCGGGCAATGGACCGATGAAAGATCCCTTGGCATACAGCTGTACATGCATGCGGCGGTTTTCTGGGACGGAAGGATATTCATCACCGGGGGATATTCCGCCAGCGGAGTATCGGCTGCCGTCTATAAATCTTCTGTAAGCGCAGACGGGAGCCTGGGCACATGGGGCAGCGAGCCGGTTATGCCGGCCCCGAGGTATGCGCATGCCATGACTGTTTCAAACGGCTGGCTCTATGTTGCCGGAGGACATGACGGCGCGAGCGTAAAATCAAGTGTCTGGAAGACCACTATTACGGCTGCAGGCTCCCTGACCGGTTGGGAGACAGACGCCCCTTCCCTCCCTTCACAACGCTATGGCCATGCCATCTTTGCGATAAATAACGCCCTGTTCTTGTCGGGCGGCAGCAACGGGATGAGTCCTCAGTCCCTGGTATGGAGGTCCTCCGTATCTTCCGACGGTTCCATAGACTCATGGACAATGGCCTCATCCCTTCCGTCCGCCCGCCAGTTTTACACTGTTTTTGAGGCAGGCGGGACCGTATACGCGGCAGGCGGCAGCGACGGTTTTTCAGCCAAGACGCAGGTCTGGTCAGCCCGGGCTGAGGGGACAGGTTATTGCGCCGAGCGCGCAACAAACGCCGGATTCTCAACAGACTTTTCATCCTCATCCTGGACAGCGGGGGGGCAGTACGATTTCGGGGACCTTACACCAAATACAACCTATTATTTCCGCGTAAAAGCCAGAAACAGGCTTGGCGCTGAAACAGGCTACTCGGCTGATATTTCAACCATAACACTGGCCGCTATTCCCTCCACGGCGGCATGGAGCGCTGTCGGCGTTTCCAGCGTCCAGGCCAACTGGGGGCCCGACATGAATCCTGCAGGTACCGGATATACCATGCAGATTTCCAGCTATGCCGACTTTAATCCGCTTGCGGATTCGTCGGATACCGTCAATGCATATGCGCTTTTTACGGGTCTGGATCCCAATACGACATATTACGGC
>JBDRGJ010000062.1:0-4890 GCA_043817835.1 bacterium | reverse complement strand
GCAGTAGCTTTGCTACGGAGAATGGAGGCATGTCAGTGGGGCTCCGTTGGCAGCTTATACTCTTACTGTCGCCTTATCAATTTATCACCGTATTATCCGCAGTTTGAGGGTTATCGCAGATTCTTGACAAAAAATTCGCCGAGCCGCCTGCGGTATTCGGCACCGCCTGTTTCGGCGCACTTGCCGTGGACCGCGCCCGGCACAATCCAGAGTTCCCTGGGATTTCCCGCCTTTTCGTAAAGGGCTTTAGCCTCCCGCGGAGTGACCAGGCTGTCCTGGTCGCCGTGTATAAGCAGCAGCGGTATCGGCGACACCTTGTCAATATTATAGATAGGGCTGGAAATCTCCGGGTCCAGGCCGAGCTTCATCCTGACAAAGAAAAGCGTCATCGGGACCAGGGGAAACTCCGGTACCCTGTTTTTGATCCACGCCCAGTTGGCCACCACTTTATTATAGGAACAGAAGGTGTTTTCTGAGGCTATGCACCTGATTTCCGGATGGCGCGGGGCCGCGCATATCGCCACGGCGGAGCCCATGGAATTGCCGTAAAGGCCCAGATGCCCGATTGTTTCAGGCTTGTTCTCCCTTAAAAATCCGATGGCGGCGTCCAGGTCACCTGACTCCAGGCAGCCTATCGATGCCGTTTTTCCGCCGCTTTCTCCCGAGGCCCTGAAATCGAAGTAGAAAAGGTTGAAGCCCAGTTCGTGCAGGAAATGAGTGTCCCTGAGAGAGTCTCCCCGGTTGTTTCCCCAGCCGTGGCACAGGATTATTGTCCCGGGGGACTCGGCCGGGATAAACCAGCCCTTCAGATGGATACCGTCCGCAGTGGTGAATTCCACGGTCTCGTAGGGAAGGCGGAACTGGTCGGGGCAGACGGTCACGGCGGTGCGCCTGTTCGGCCTGGTAATGCCGCTGCTTTTGAACCAGGCTGCCGCGGTCATTATTATGAAAAAAAGCGCCGCGGAGAGAACGAACCAGGCTGCTATGGTCAACATTGTTTTTTAAGCCGTTATTAATTTTTTCACTTACCACTTACCACTTTAATAACCGACATCCTTTCCAGGGCCTGCTTCAGCCGTATGCAGGGTGCGGTGAGAGAAAATCTTATGTAGCCTTCCCCAGCTTTGCCGAAGCCGCTTCCCGGCAGCACGGCCACACCCGACTTTTCCAGAAGCAGGGATGCGCATCGCTCCGAGGTCATCCCCGGCGGGACAGCGGCCCACAGGAAAAAGGTTGCCCCGGAATCGAAAACATCCCACCCCAGTTTTTTAAGCCCTGTTGAGAAAATTTTCCTCCGGCGGGCATACTCCGTGATTATGGGAACCGAAAGCCTCTGCGCGTTTTCCAGGGCGTAGACGGCTGCGTCCTGCACCGCCCCGAAGACGCCGGAGTCGATGTTTTCCTTAAGCCCGGACAGTGCCCGTATGGCTCCGGCGTTGCCGCAGACCCAGCCGATTCTCCAGCCGGCCATGCTGAAAGTCTTGGAAAAGGAATGGAATTCCACCGCTCTTTCCATGGCTCCGGGAGTCTGCAGTATGCTGGGGTGCGTTCCGTCAAAGCAGATTTGCGAGTAGGCCGCGTCCTTGGCTATCCAGAAGGAATGTTTTTCAGCCAGTTTTACGGCCGCGGCATAGAAATTCCCGTCCGCCGCCGCTCCGGTGGGATTGTTGGGATAATTCAGAAAAAGCAGGCCGGTCTTAGACAGCTCGCCGGCCGGTATCGCGTCGAAGTCAGGCAGAAAGCCGTTTTCCCGTTTAAGCGGAATGTCCGCCACCCTGTTTCCGGCCAGGAGAGCGCCCATTTTCTGCGGCGGATAGCAGGGATCCGGGACCAGCACGGTGCTGCCCGGGTCTGTCAGGGCCATGGGAAGGTGGGCTATGCCCTCCTTGGAGCCTGCGAGGACGAGCACTTCGGTCTCAGGGTCGAGTTTTATGCCGTGTTTTTTTTTGTGCCATGCGGCTATGGCGCGTCTCAGGGCGCGGCTGCCTCTTACGGGAGGGTAGCGGTGGTTGTACGGGTTCTTCAGGGCGCGGGCCGCAGCGGCCACTATAGGGGACGGTGTCGGCATGTCGGGATCGCCCACCGAAAGGCGGATTATATCCGTCCCGTTTTTGGCGGCATCGGATTTTCTTCTGTCCGGCTTTGAGAAAAGATAAGGGGGGAGCAGGGATAGGCGGGAGCCTGGTTTCATAGGGCGGTTAATCCCATGACGTCCTGATAGTCATAAAGCCCGGGTTTTTTGCCTTTAAGCCAATAGGCTGCTTCAAGAGCGCCATACGCGAACAATTCCCTGGAGTGGGCGCGGTGCGTCAGTTCCAGCCTTTCGAAAGGCCCTGCATAGAGAACGGTGTGGTCGCCGACTATGTCGCCCGCTCTTATGCTGGAAACGGACGGGCTTTTCTTTCCGGGCCCGGCAGAGGCTACGGCCCCGGCCAGGCGCAGGGCCGTGCCGCTGGGCGCGTCTTTCTTGGCGGTGTGATGGGCTTCCGCGATGTGCACGTCGAAATACGGGAGTTTTGTCGCTATTATTTTTGCCATGACAAAAAGCAGGTTGACGGCCGGGCTCATATTGGGGGAGACGAGCACAGGGGTTTTTTTGGAGAATTTTCGCAGGCTCCGGAGCTGGGATTCGCTGAAGCCGGTGGTTCCTATGACTATAGACTTGCCGGCCGCGGCGGCCGTCTTTGCAAATTCAACGGAAGAAGCCGGAGTCGTGAAGACGATCGCCACGTCCGCTTTTTTAAGCAATCCGGGGAACGAATCCGGATGCCTGCACCTGAAAATGGAATCCGAAGGGGTCGCGTCCACGGCTCCGGCAAGGAAAAAACGGGAATCCTCGTTTATGCGCCGGACTATTTTGCTGCCCATGCGGCCGAGCGCTCCGCAAACGACTACCCTCACTGCTTTGTGATGTGCCTGTTTCATGGATATTTAAATTATAATCTTTTTTTTGAGGCAAAGCTCAAAAAAAGGCGGTAATTTGTTTTTTTGTGCGGTATGTTTCATACGGCATCAAGGACAGCTGTCGCAGTGTCTCAAGACGGTTTTTCAGGCTGGAATTAAGCGTAAGCGTCAGCGTCAGGGGGTAATAACCGGTTAGATGCAGTTGCAATCTCCGGTCGCTTGTACAACGCCTCTGCAGGTGCCTACAAAATTGAAGGCATTTATACATAACGGCTTCCCGGTAGGAGGTGTCTCATTTCCGGGTAGAAATTTTATTGTTCCTCCTTTGGTTGCTGATTCGTTGAGCCCGGGGCCTATCACCAGTTTGGCGCTGAGGTCCGTAGTGCCTATTGCCACGCTTCCTGTATCCCTGGCCAGAATGGTGCTGCCGGTTGCAAGAAGCTTTGTGTATGCTCCGTAGGGCGCCGGATAAAAGGTCGACATCTGCATGGTTTCGGAACCGGATTCAGTCGCCATAAAGGAAAGCAGAACGGCGGAAAGAAGCATCATCATCCTGTTTCTGGTGACTTTGAACCGCACGACAATTGTTGTTGCCATAAAAACCCCCTCAGGCTGAATTGACTGCCGAAACATCGGTCCTGATATACAGAGCTTCGCATAAATAATGGATACACTGGAGGTTCAGCTTTGAGACGTATGCGAGGCGCGACGAACGAGCAGGCCGGATGGCCTGTAAGCGAGGAACAACGAAGCAGACGGCCAAAGATAAACCTCCCCCGCGCCGTCGGTGCGGGGGCTGGCCGCTTTCGGGCTGCCTGCCCGACAACTGACAGGCGGGCAACTGCGTCGCACGTTCGCTTGCGTAGCGCTGCTACGCCGCGCCCCGTGTTCCTTGTTTCGCTCCAAAATCGGCCAGCCAATGTACCCATTATTTATGCGAAGCTCTGTAATATTACTATAACCGGAACCCGCTTTTTTGTCAACCCGTATTTCGATTCTACGGCGCTCAGGATTCCGGGCAAAGTCAAAAAAATAACCCTGAGCGAGCAGAGCAAGTCGAAGGGTTGATGCCGTGGCTTCAGGGCACTACGGTCGTTCCCGCTCTTCCGGCCAGAGTCTGTTCAAACAGATCGGTCTTGCTGATGTAGGCCGCGGTGCCGCCATCCTGAATGAACCTGATGGTAGCTTTGATTTTCGGTCCCATGCTTCCGGCCGGAAAAGGGCAGGGCTTGCGGCTGTAAAGCTCTTCCGCCTCTTTCACCGTCAGTTTCCGCAGGTCGACCTGATCGGGCTTCTGATAATTCAGCTTCGCGCCGTCTTCTCCGGTGAAGATGCTGAGGCTCACTTCCAGTTCTTCCCCCCGCGCCTTCGCCCGTTTAAGCAGCATGTTGCCCAGAAGAGCCGAAGCGAGGTCTTTGTCGATGACGGCTTCCACGCCCGAATAAATCTTCAGGGGTTTCTGCCCCGGCTTGTGCGGCCTTTTAAATCTGATGTCGTAATTGCAGGCATAAACCTCGTTGCCGTTTTCAATCTGCGGCGCAATCTCCGCGACGGGCACTCCTCCGCCTCCGACCGTTATGGGGATAATCCCCGCATTGAGCATCGCTTCCACGGCTTCTATTTCAACGATGTCGATGGGGACCGGGGAGGGAACGACTTTTCTCCATACCTCGCTGCCCTTGTCGTCTTTCTTGTAGCACTTTACGCTCCAGCCGTCCTTCTCCTTTCTCTGCAGTGCTTCTTCTTTGGTGTAGGAGGGCCCGACGTATTTCGAGGGGTTCTGGAAATCCGGATCGCTTTTGTCCACCACCACCTGCGTGACGATGGCTGCCGCGACCTTGTCTATCCCGCGCGTCTTCAGCTCGTTCGAGAGCTGGGCCATCATGTAGCCCATTGCGCCCTGGGTGTCGGCCCCGCATACGTCAAGCGGAAGAGACGGAAGAATCGAACGGGAATATTCGGCGCGGAGAAGTATGTTGCCTACCT
>JBDRGJ010000061.1:0-4943 GCA_043817835.1 bacterium | reverse complement strand
GCTGCGGGGGACGTTCAGATTCTTTCTATTGATGGATGACAGATAAATGCGGTTTTTAACCGGAATGGTGGCCGGAATAAAACAGAATCCTGGCCGGATTCGCCGGAATGCGCAGGTCAGGCCGCGCGGAACCGCAGCCTGCCTGCGTTGCCGAAAGCCATGATTTTGGCTATACTCACAGTGTCGCCATGTTGCAGCCGGGCCGGAAAGGGGCAGGCCTGACGAGGCAGATAAAATGGGGATATACAGAATGCCGCGGTCGCCGTTTTGGTGGTACTCGTTCAAATATAACGGGAAGAGGATCCGCAGGTCCACCGGTCTTGTCGACCGGAAGCAGGCCGGAGAGCTTTACCACCTCAAGCGCGGGGAATACATCCTGGGAAAAGAAAAAAACCAGCTTCCCCCCCTGCCGCTGAAAATGCTGCTGGAAACCTATCTCAAAGACTACTCCAAAACCAACAAGCTGTCTTACAACGACGATTGCAGCATAGTAAGGATTCTGAATAATTTCTTCGGAGAAAGGCTTACTTCCGATATTACCCCGCATCTGATCGAACGATACAAGTCCCACAGGCGCCAGACACTGGTGGGGGGCCATCCTCTCAGCGGCGCCAAGGTGAACCGGGAACTCGCCATACTTAAAACCGCTTTCAATAAGGGCACGGAATGGGGGCTTGTTCTTGACAATCCGGTCAGGCGGGTGAAATTCTTCAGCGAAAAGAACAGGGGGAGGACCAGGTATCTGACCCAGGACGAAAAGAAACGCCTGCTTGACGTCTGTCCCCCCTTCATCCGGCGGATAGTGCTGACGGCCCTTAAAACCGGAATGAGACAGGCGGAAATTCTGAACCTCAAATGGACCGAAGTTGATCTCAACGCGAACCGGATTACACTCCGCAAAACAAAAAGTGGTAAGATACGGCATATCCCGATTCACCCCGACGTTTTGAAGATCTTCCGGGAACTGCCCAGGGCGGGCGAATACGTGTTCTTTGACAAAACGGAGTCCCGTTCATGGCACGGCAGGCGCAGGGGCGATTTTGAGGCGGCTCTGGAAGAGGCCGGGATCAGAGACTTCCGGTTTCATGACCTTCGGCATTCTTTCGCAAGCGAGCTTGTGATGAAGGGTGTTGATATCAAGACCGTATCGGAACTGCTGGGGCACTCCACAACCAGGATGACGGAGAGATACTCCCATCTGTCCCCCAGCCATAAGAGCCTGGCTATCAACACGCTGCCTGTGGAATCCGATGCTCCTGTGGCCAGGCCCCGGGTTCTGAAAGAGCTGGGAAAAAGCCGATTTGAGTCAGACTAGTGTCAGACTGGTTTTTAAGAGTTTTTTGAAATTGCCGAAAAGTGCAGGAAAAATAAGTATAAACGGCGCGGTAGCCAAGTGGTAAGGCGACGGTCTGCAAAACCGTTATTCGCGGGTTCGATTCCCGCCCGCGCCTTTCGTTTTTTCGATTCTCCGACGGTAGGCTAAAAACCTCTGGTTTGCCGCTGATTGCCCTAGCCCGAAAATTGCAGTTGAAGGCAGTTTCTATTGACAAACGCAGGGACAAAAAAGTGCGGCTCTGTCGTGCTTGCAGCCACCGGCGCTTTGCAAGTGCAGTGCAATTTTCGGGAAGGCTGAGGGATGAAGTCAGAAGTATGAATAAAAAACCTTTCAAAACAAGAATGGTTTTCAAAACCTCATACTTAATTAAATTATCCACTTTTGAATCACAAGGCCGGTTGTTTAAGACTATGTGCCAGTAGGCGAGTAAGCTTGTAGGCCAGTAAGTTCTGAAAAGCATACCCGCATACCAGCCCGCAAGCCTGCAGGCATACAATGTTTTAAAGAGGAGATACGCATGAGCGCGGAAAAAAAGAACGATACTGCTGCGGGCGGTTATTTTTCAATCCCCGACGGTCTGGGATTCACGGTAAATAAGACGATATTCACGCCGGAAAAATTTTCAGAAGAGCAGAAGATGGCGGCTGAAACTGCAGGGAAGTTCATAGAGAAGGATGTCGCGCCCAAGATAGAAGAGATAGACAGCCAGAAGGGCGATTACGGCCTGACCGTCGGGCTGCTCAAAAAAACGGCAGAAATGGGTTTTTTGGGGACCGATGTGCCGGAGGAATACGGCGGCGCCGGTTTTGATTTTATAACCGCCATCCTGGTTTCGGAGGTTTTGGGCACAGGCGGTTCCTGGGCGGTTTCCTGGGCCGCGCACAGCGGAATAGGGACGCATCCCTTATTATTTTTCGGCAGCAAAGAGCAGAAAAAGAAATATCTGACTAAACTGGTCAGCGGCGAATGGGCGGCGGCATTCGCCGCCACCGAACCCGAGGCCGGAACCGACCTTTACGGCGCGAAAACAAAGGCGACCCTGAGCGCGGACGGGAAATCCTACATTCTTAACGGCGGGAAGACCTTTATTTCCAACAGCGGTTTTGCCCGTCTGTTCACCGTTCTGGCAAAAGTAGACGGCGATCCGAAAAAATCCGCCTGTTTCCTGGTGGAACAGGGCTCGCCCGGCTTTACCATCGGCAAAGAAGAGGCGAAGATGGGGATTTGCGGCTCTTCGACATGCCCTCTTAATTTTGAAAACGTGAAAGTTCCCGTTGAAAATCTTCTGGGAGAGATAGGAAAAGGCATTCATATCATCCTGAACACGTTAAATATCGGGAGGCTGAAGCTGGGCGCGATGACCGTGGGGCCGGGCAAACATGTGATTGCCGAGGCAGTTCAATATGCGCTTGAGCGGAAACAGTTCGGCATGCCGATAGTCCAATTCGGATTAATAAAGGAAAAGCTCGCCAATATGGTCGTCAGGACCTGGATGACGGAAAGCGCTGTCTATCGGACAGCCGGATTGGTCGAAGAAAAGCTGAAGGGCGCTGATCTGAATAATTTTGAAGAAACCCTTGATGCCCTGAGGGAATATGAAATCGAATGCTCTATTTTGAAGGTCGCCGGCAGCGAGATGCTCTGGCATGCCGCGGACGAGAATGTTCAGATCCACGGCGGATACGGCTACATAAAGGATTATCCGGCTGAACGTTATCTGAGAGACTCGCGGATTAACCGCATATTCGAAGGGACGAACGAGATAAACAGATTGACCATGGTCCTGAATCTATTGGCCCGGGCAGGCAAAGGCCTGCTTCCCCTGGCCCAGGCGGGCGCCGCGCTGGCGAAGCAGCTTGAGGAAACCTCCGGAGAGGAACTCCCGGATGAACCGCTGGCTTTGCAGGCGGAGATAGTAAACAGCATGAAAAAAATGTTTTTTGTGGCGGGAGGAAGAGTCCTTGAGAAGTTTCCGGCCAGGGAAAAGATAATAAGCGAGGAGGAAATACTCGGCAGATTAAGCGGCATGCTTATCCTGATTTATCTGGCGGAAAGCGGGCTGCTGCGCGCTAAAGAATTTGGCGGCGAGATACCCGAAGCAATAGTCAGGCTTTACGTCCAGGATGCCGCCATGGAAACAGAAAAATCAGCCAAAGAAGTCCTGGCTTTTCTTGAAGAAGGAGACATGCTCAAATCAGATCTGGGCCGGCTCAAACGGCTGGCCAGGCCGCTGGCCAACAATCTGGCCGACCCCGTGGCTCTCCAAAGAAAGATTGCGGACAAATTAATCGAAAAGAAAAAATATTTTCTGTAGATTTTCTCGGCGAGCTCTAAAGCAATTCGAAAATACCGGCGGCCCCCATGCCTTCACCGATACACATGGTTATCATCACGTGTTTTCCCTTTCTGCGCCGGCATTCGTTGAGGCCTTTGATGGTCAGGTAGGCGCCGGTGCAGCCAAGCGGATGCCCTAGGGCGATCGCGCCGCCGTCTACATTAAGCCTGTCCTGCGGAAGCTCTATGCCTTTTTCTTTTTTCAGTCTTTTAATCACTGAGATTGATTGAGAGGCGAATGCTTCGTTGAGTTCAATTATGTCGATGTCTTCGATTTTTAAGCCGGCGGAAGCCAGCGCCCTGGGAATAGCTTCAACCGGCCCTATTCCCATTACTTCCGGGGCGACCCCGGCCACTTCGTAGCTGACAAGCCTGGCCGCAGGCTTGAGGCTGTTTTTGGCCGCTTCTTCCATCGTCATGAGCATCACAACAGCGGCGCCATCGCTCATCTGGGAGGAATTCCCGGCTGTTACGGTTCCCTTTTCCTGGAATGCCGGCTTTAATTTAGCCAGGTCTTCCATTGTAGTCTCTCTTCTGGGACATTCGTCCGTGTCAACAATGAATTCCCGGGCAACCTTTCCGTCCAGGCCTATCTCTTTCACCGGGTATGGCAGGATTTCATTTTTCCATTTTCCGTCATCCAAAGCCCTGACCGCTTTTTTATGGGATTCAAGAGAGAATCTGTCCTGTTCTTCCCTCGTATTTTTATCCTGTTCGGCCAGAAGTTCCGCGGTCAAGCCCATTGAGAGGTAGCTGCCGGGCCACTCTTCCACCAGGCGCGGATTGGGGGCGAACCTGACCCCGCCGATCGGCATCATTGTCATGCTTTCCAATCCGCCCGCGATGGATATTTTTTTCATTCCCAAAGCGATATGCGATATCTCATCGACTATTGACTGGAGCCCCGATGAACAGAAACGGTTGATGGTTATCGCCGTGACTTCGACCGGCAGGCCGGCCGCAAAGACCGCAATTCTTGCCGGCTGCATTCCCTGCTCACCCTCCGGAAACGCGCAGCCCAGCCTGATATCGCTGATTTTCAGGGGATCCATCCCTGTTTTTTCAAGAATCCCCTTTATCACGTGAGCGGCCAGGTCATCGGGCCGGACTGTCCTGAACCCGCCCTTTTTTGCCCGGGCGACGGCAGTCCGCACGCCCGCGGTATCGCCGGCGTCTACGATGACCACGCTTTGCAGCAAATCTCTCTGTGTTTTGTTCATTGCTCACCTCTTAAATCTTAGGGTAGAGGGGCTAGGGTAGAGGGTAGAGGGTG
>JBDRGJ010000060.1:0-2381 GCA_043817835.1 bacterium | reverse complement strand
TTCTAAGCCTGTTTCTGGAATACTGAACCAGTCCCCTGAGATAGTGTCCCGCGGCATTATCCCCCCTTTTTTTCTTTTCTTCCTCGTACAGCGGAAAAATTTTTTTTCTCAGCCTGCGCACCTCATTTTTTTCTGAATCTGCGGCAACTGTCCCATCAAAAACAGTTCCTATCTCTTCCATTGCGCGTCCGTACTCCGCATTCCACGCCGCAGCCCTGGCCCTGCTCATGGCGTTGCACATCTCATCGGGATTCCCTGCCACGGGTCGGGGAATATTTTTTTCCTGCTTTATCGGTGAAGCAGGAGAAGCCAGTTCCGCCATTATCTGCTGTTCCCCCCGCATGGCGCTGTCTGCCGCCGAGATGTAATATCCGAGAGTCTTTTTTTCAAGCGGGAGAGCATCTCCCCATTTGAGCGCGGTATTCCAGAGCGCACGCGCCCCCAACGCATTCCCGGAGCAGTAAAGGTAAAAGCCTTTCAGCACAGCCGTTTCGCTGTTTTTGATTTCAGGCTCCTTCTCCAGACAGGCTCTTACTGATTCCTGCAGCGCTTCCAGCCCGGCAAGCGCTTCTTCCTGACGCGGCTCATCGTAAAGTATTTTGAGGTAAACATCATAAGCTGCCGAAGGCGGAAGTGCCGAAGCCTCGTTTATCCGCTGCTTCCACCCGGCTTCTTTTTCCAGCCGGTATTTCCGAAAGGCTGAAGCCTTTTCAAGCACAAACCTGCGTTCGGAATCAATTTTTACCTTTTCTTTCGCCAATATTTCAGCGCTCACCTCTCCTATCATGGCACGTGTCTTTTTGCTGGCAGGATTTTCCATAAGAATATCCATAAAAATTTCCAGTGAATTTTCCAGTCTGCCTTCCGTCCTTTCCGCCAGGCCTTTGCCGAAGAGCTCGGATTCGCGCTGCCCGTCTTTGGACGCACAGACTGTTTTGCCGGCTGCGAATGCCATTGCCAGCAGTCCCGCCGCGCAGATCATTGATTTACTGCTTTTTGAGCTTTTCATATGCCTGCTTCATAAGCACCAATGCTTTCCGGTTGCCGCGGTCCTTTTCCATCGCCCTGTTGAAATCCAGAATCGCCTCATAGTAACGTCCCTCTTCCATAAACAGTCTGCCCCTTTCGAGGAATTCTTCGGCATTCCCGGGTTCCAGCGGAGTTATTTCCACCGGGGCGCCGAAACGCATTGCCATGCCTATCCTGTGGGCGTTTCCCAGCGAACCGAATGGAGAAAATGAATAATTGAAATCCACCGACTTGACCCTTATACCCATGCCCGCCCTGAATCCGGATCCCTCGTCCTGTCCGAATTTGAAGCCGGAGCGCAAAGCGAACATTCCCCTCAGCCAGTACTCGGCTCCCAAACTCGTGTAGGCCTTATGATCGTTGGGAATTGTCCGGTCCAGCGCAAGCGTGAATTTATCGCCCAGTATTTTTGTTTCATAGGCAGTTCCGGCTCTTACGGTTAACGGAAGGCGTGCGGTTTCACTGTCAAACCTGAGGCCGGGGCCCAGGTTCTGGAAAGCCAGCGCTAATCTGAATCCGTCACCGGGTCTTTTGGGAGCAAATCGGGAAACTCTGTAAAACAGACCGCCGTCCATGGCGAAGGTACTTGCCGAAACATGGCCAAGGTTCTCAAAAATGCCTTTCATGGAAAGTCCGGCGCCCACGGATGATTTCCTTCCCATCGGGAACTGTTTACCGTAGGCAAATGCCACGGACCAGTCCGAAGCGTCGGTTTCTCCCACCTTTGCGCCGTAGGCATTGTAGCTCGGGAAGGATTCCACAGAAAGACGGACCATGGAAAAAGCTATGGCATGTCTGCCAGATGCAAGAGGTTTCACATAATTTATACTCTGCTGATTGACATCCTGGAAATACCTGTTGAAAGCAAAGCTGGCTTCAGCATATTCAATCTGTCCCAGACCGGCAGGATTCCAGTAAGCGGAATAAGAATCATCCGCCACCGCGGAGTGGGCCTCCCCCATGGCCTCGGCTCTGGGACCACCCCCTATCTTAAGAAAACTGGCGCCGGAACTGCCGGGCTCACCGGCAAAAGAAACGACAGAAACGATATAAACGACACATGCAGCAGCCAGAAAAGATACGCAGTGAAAAGCACCGGGACAAAAAACACCGGTTATATGGAACTCTTTTCGTTCGGATCCTGATTCACCGCTCATAGTATTCTCTGCTTCATGTTCGCAAGATGCCTATATTTTTTTGCGTTTCCTGCCGTCGTTTTTTGCTATTTTCTGAGCAGCACTTCTATCTTCGCTTTAAGCACCGCTATGCTGAAAGGCTTGTCTATGTAATCATCAGCCCCTATCTCAAGTCCCTTTGCCTTGTCTTCCGGTTGTCCGTATTTTCCTGAAACC
>JBDRGJ010000059.1:0-9170 GCA_043817835.1 bacterium | reverse complement strand
TGATTGCTGAGGGCAAGGCCTATCATTGTTATTGCACTCCGGCGGAACTCGATGAGAGCCGCCGCAGGGCCCAGCTGGAGAAGAGACTTCCGCGCTACGAAGGAAAGTGCAGGGACCTGACAGCCGGACAGAAGGCTGTTTTTGAGGCCGGGGGGAGAAAGCCGGTGGTGAGATTCAGGATGCCTGAAAACGGAGCGACCGTATGGAAAGACCTTATACACGGGGAACTCAGTTCCGAGCACAGGCTGCTGTACGATTTCGTGATGGTCAAGGCATCCGGCTATCCGACATACAACTTCGCCTGCGCGGTCGACGACCACCTGATGGAGATTTCCCATGTGATAAGAGGCGATGACCATATATCCAACACACCTCTTCAGCTCAATATCTTTTCATCTTTGGGCTGGACCCCGCCGTTTTTTGCCCATCTCTCCATGATACTGGGGCCGGACGGCGCCCGTCTTTCCAAGAGGCATGGGGCCGCCAGCGTGCAGGAATACCGCAAACAGGGCTATCTTCCGGAAACCATGCGCAATTATCTGGCGCTGCTGGGATGGTCGACTTCCGACAGCCGGCAGATTTTCGCCCAGGGTGAGCTTGAGGAGAAGTTCGACCTCATGGGCTGTCAGAAAAGTCCGGCAACTTTCGACCCGGTCAAACTCAAATGGATGAACGGGGAATACATAAGGGCTATGAAGCCGGAAGAATTGCTGGACCGGGCGACGCCCTTCCTGAAGGAAGCCGGGGTGGGCCTGGGTGAGCCGAGGGAGAGGCTGGTCAGCATAGTCGGGTTGGAACAGGAAAAATACAAGCTTCTGAGCGGGATACCGAAACTGGTGGATTTCTTTTTCACGGAAGATGTTTTGTTCGATCCAAAAGCCGTTGAGAAAGTACTGAAAAATGCGCAAGCGGAAAAGATACTGGAGGGAATGAAGGAAAGATATGCTTCTGTCGCGGATTTCAGTGAAGGACCGCTGGAGAGCGAGGCAAGAGCTTTTGCCGGTGAAAAAGGCTTCAAAGCGGGCCAGGTCTTCCACCCTTTAAGGGTGGCTGTGTCCGGCAGGACTGAGGGGCCGACGCTTTTCAGGATGCTGGACTACCTGGGCCGGGAAAAAGTGTTGAAGCGCCTGGAAAGAGCCATCCCCCTGTGTTCAGGTGAGAACTGTAAAGCGTAACAGGCAGCCGGTAACGAGTAAAATTATTCTACGTTGTTCCTGCCGTAACAATTCCGTCATATCCACGCATTGAATCCTTAACAGGACGCGGTTAAACTTAAAATATGAATGAGTCGCCGCAGTAAAAAAATATTTCCCGGTTAATATTATCCGTCCCTGAAGAAATGAAATACTGGATATATTCGCAAGGAAACATATTCGGTCCCTGCAATGCGGCGGAACTGTTTTCAGTTGCCGCGTTCGGGCCGGCCAGTCTTGTCTGTCCCGAAGGGCTGACGGGGGAGAACGAGGGGGACTGGAAGACGGCGGATTCTTTTCCGGAGCTTGCCTGCGTTCTGTCTGCCGGCGTGGCTTCCTGCGTCCCGGCGTTCGGACAGGTCCTGCCATCCCTGGCCGAGACTTCAGGACGCACCATGGAAAGCGCCGGCAATTTTCTCCCGTCCAAAACATCCGGATATTTCAACGTTCAGGATGAAATATCCGGTTTTTCGATGCCCGGAGAGACTGAATTCCCGGAGACCGAAGAATCTTATGATGACACAGAGGCTTTTCTTGCCAGATTCCAGACTCAGCCGGCCGGCAGGGAAACATCCTGGGGCCCGGGGCAGGGCGATTACAGCCCCGGCGGAATAAACGGTGAGGGCGCCGCAGAGCGAGTCAGGTTGCTGGAACTGAGGCTGAAAGAGGCGGAAATCCGGCTGGAAACCCAGCGGGTGGAACTCGAACAGATACGCAGCAGGCAGCAGCATCCCTCTGCCGGCGAAGGAATCGCCGTTCAGGAAAGCGAAGCCGTGACGGAGAAAATCATTCCGGTGCAGGAAAGTGAAATTCAGGCAACAAAGGCGGTGCCCGCTCCCGCAGGAGAGATTCCGTCTAAACGGTTGAAAAGCCTCGGTTCAGCCAAGCCTGCATGGGTGAATGGGATGGAAGAGGCCATAAAGAACGCGGAGGGCGCCGGGGCTTCCGTGCAGGAAGTAATGCCGCATATTCCTGAATCCCCGGAAAAACAGCCTGAACCTTTGACACAGAACCTGCAAAGCGATGAAACCATGGATAGTCCGGCGGCCCTTCCGGACAGAGCCGAAAAACCGCAGCAGGGGATCGCCGGCACACCGGCCCGGCCCGGGTTTCAGGCTCCCCCTGAACCTCCGCGGCCTCAGCCCGAGCCGACTTGCCGGCCGGTCATAGAGCCGGAACCTTCGCCCCTGTTTCCTCAGCCCTCATATCAGGCCATGGAAAACGATGCTGCAGCGGGGGTGGCGGCGCCTTTACCATCGCCCATAGAGCCTGTCAAAGTTCAGCAAGAGACCCGTGACGATTTTGCGGGTAAAGTCAGCCCGGATTCATCACACCCTTCGCAACACACGCCGTCGCCCGTGGTAAATAATTCGGACAGTGTTCCGGCTGCCTGGCAGCAGAATCCGGATATCGCGCGGGAGCGTCTGTCTTCCGTCCAGGGCAGCATGATTTCCGCTCCTGACAGGACAACGGATGCGGTCATCGCTGAAACGCCGGCGAAACCTGCGGTCGGGATATCCAGAGCCAAAGCTCCTCAGACGGACCGGACTCCGGTCAAAAAGGCGAAGCGAAAACCCGCTTTTCTGCCTATTCTGGTGATTTTCATGGCTCTGGCTTCGGGCGGAATAGGGTATTTTTTCTTTGAAGACGAACTGGGATTGTCAGGATTTTCCCTGTTTAATTTTTCCGCCGGCGGCAAGGACAGGAAGCCTGCGGTTTCCGCAGTCGCTCACGAACAGGAGCGCTCTGCTTCCGCTGCCGGGACTTCCGCTCCCTTGCAGCCCGGGACAGACGCGGAAGAATCGCAACCGGTTCCGGAGCAACCGCGGCAGCAGACCGAAGCAAGATCCGGGGCTGCTGAAAAGGAGCAGAGAGCCGTGGAACTGGTAAAAAGCTACGAACTTGAGGGCGGCAGGGGGGTTGTCGACAGCTGGTTCCAGAATTCATTCCTGTCAGGAGCGCCCGCCGGGTCCCATGAGGAGTGGACTGGCACAATTCTTCACGCCGATATCTATGTCGTGCAGTACAGACTTCTGCGACCCCGTGCGGAGCCCCTTGTCTACCAGTTCGAGGTTGACATCGCAAAGGGGGTGCTGGTGAGAGGCGTTAACAATGCGGCCATAGAGCTTTTGCGGGCGGAAAGCACGGGTGCCCGCAAGACGATTGTGAGGGCGCCCAAGAGGAAAAAAACCATAGCGCCCGCCAGGAAAGCCGTAAGAACCCGTCCTGAACCGATTTACCAACTGCCCCTTCCCGAAGGTCCTTCCGTTTCAGCCGAAGAGGGCTTAAACGAAGAGACGCCGACCGGTTTTGAAGAGGAGAACGAACCCGCTGGAGAAAGCGTTGAGCATATAGTCGCAGACGATGCAGAGGAAGATCTGTTTTGAGGCCTTCCTGCCGCCGTTGAACCCCCAAAAATCAAATAATGTTATAATCATAACGGTAGCGATTAGCGCATAGCGGTTAGCGTATAGCGCATAAAGACATGCATGTTGGCTGTTGCCGGATTTCGATTACAGAAGCTGCTATCCCCTAACCGCTATTCGCTGTACGCTATACGCTTGTATTATGGCATCTGAAAAAGGTTTTTCCATAGGCATTCCAAAAAGACTGGGCGATCTTCTGGTCAGCGCCAAGATTATCACCGAAGCGCAACTCAGCGAAGCCATCGAACTGCAGCGCAAACAGGGCGGCAAGCTGGGAAATCTGCTGGTGCAGCAGGGCTACATCGAAGCAAAGAAGCTTCTGGAGTTCCTGAGCCGGCAATTCGGCCTTGATTTCGTGGACCTTTCCGCTATAGAGGCCATTCCCGAAGACGTGATCCAGACCATTCCCGAAAACATCGCCCGCCGGCATAATCTCATCTGCATAGCCAAAAGCGGAAACTCCATCACGGTGGCCATGGAAGATCCGCTTAACATAGTGGTATTGGACGATCTTAAGATGATGACCGGTTTCGACATAAAGGCGGTGCTCGGTTCGGAATCCGACATAATTACAGTCATCAATAAATACTACGGCGTCCAGTCATCAAAAGAGGCTCTGGACGAAATCCTCAAGAAGACCGACCATATGGGCACCGATGTGACTGTGGTTGAAGAAGACAATAGCAAGGGAGGCGGCGACAGCATAATCACCATGGGCGAGAAAGGCGAGGACGCCGCCCCTGTGATTCAGATGGTGAATCTGATAATCTCCTCGGCCCTGAAAGCAAGGGCTTCCGACATACACATAGAGCCCACCAACAAGGATCTGAGAGTCAGATTCAGGATAGACGGGGTTCTTCATCCTCAGCCCGCGCCCCCGAAGAAATTCCAGAATGCCCTGGTCAGCCGCGTAAAAATAATGTGCGCATTGGATATATCGGAAAAACGCCTGCCTCAGGACGGACGCACAAAGCTCAAGATAGGAAAGAAGGAAATAGACCTGCGGATATCCGTGCTGCCCTGCGGGCCCGGCGAAAAGGTGGTGATGAGGATACTCGATTCATCGGGTCTTAAGCTTAAGCTTGAGGATCTGGGTTTTGAGCCGGAAAACCTGGCCATTTTTTCCAAGTGTCTCAAAGCGCCGCACGGCATAAACCTCATAACTGGCCCGACCGGCTCCGGCAAATCCACCACGCTTTATTCCGCCCTTGTCACCCTCAACGAACCGGGCGTCAACATAGTCACCATAGAGGACCCCATAGAGTACAATCTGGAGGGTATAAACCAGGTGGGCGTCAATGCAGACGTGGGGCTAACCTTCGCGGCCGGACTGCGTTCCTTCCTGCGGCAGGACCCGGACATCATAATGGTCGGAGAAATACGAGACCTGGAAACCATCTCAATAGCCATAAACGCGGCAATGACGGGCCATCTGGTTTTCTCCACCCTTCACACCAACGACGCTCCCGGCGCCATAACAAGGATAGTGATGATGGGAATGGAGCCATTCCTCATCTCATCCACGCTGCTGATGGTCGTGGCCCAGCGTCTGGTCAGAGCCGTCTGCTCCCACTGCAGGGAGACTTATGAGGTTGAATCGCAGCTTCTTCTCAATCTGGGCGCCGCAAGGGGACTTCTATCCGAAAATAAAAATGGTAAGATAGTGCTTTACCGGGGCAGGGGCTGCGACGAGTGCTTCGGAACGGGCTATCGCGGACGCCGCGGAATTCACGAGATTCTCGAGATAAACGACGTAATACGTGCGCTTATAGCCGGCAAAGCGCCGGTTGAAAAAATAAAAGAGGAAGCCAAGAAAAACGGCATGGTGACCCTGAGGGATTCGGCTCTCAGAAAATCCCTGGCCGGGCTGACCACCATCGAAGAGGTGATAAGAGTGACCGGTTCCGAAATCGACTGATTCTGTGTGAAACGGAGATAATTATGGTTACGATGAGCGAACTGTTTCTTCTGATGCATGAAAAAACATCCTCTGACCTGCATATCACTTCAGGCGCGCCCCCCATGCTCAGAATAGACGGCGAATTGGTCCCTACCCCGTTCGAGCGGCTCACGCCCGAAACGTGCCAGAATCTTATCTTTTCGCTGATGACTGATGCCCAGAGACAGAGATTCGAGGCCATCAACGAACTGGATTTCGCTTTCGGCATAAAGGGCCTGGGACGCCTGAGAATGAACGTGTTCCGGCAGAGAGGCATAGCCGGGGCCGCAATACGCTCCATTCCTACCCAGTACAAGACTTTCGACGAGCTCAATCTGCCCCCTGTCGTCTATGAGATAATGAAGCTGAACAAGGGGCTTATACTGGTTACCGGCCCCACTGGTTCGGGCAAATCCACCACGCTGGCCAGCATGATAGATTATCTCAATGAGCACAGGAATTATCACATAGTCACGGTGGAGGACCCTATTGAATACGTCCATGCGCACAAGAAGAGCCTGGTCAATCAGCGGGAGGTCGGTTCGGATACAGAGAGCTTCGGCACGGCACTGCGGCACATATTGAGACAGGACCCGAACGTCATACTCGTAGGGGAAATGCGCGACCTGGAAACGATATCCGCGGCACTCAATATCGCCGAAACGGGCCATCTGGTTTTCGCCACCCTTCATACCACCGATGCGGCTCAGACCGTCAACCGCATAATCGACGTTTTCCCTCCCCATCAGCAGGAGCAGATAAGGGTGCAGCTTTCATTCGTTCTGCAGTCCGTGTTCGCGCAGCAGCTGGTGACTTCGGCTTCCGGCTCGGGAAGAACCCTGGCCTGCGAGGTGCTTATGGTCACTTCGGCAATAAGGAACCTTATCAGTGAGCAGAAGATAGAGCAGATAGCAATGAGCATGCAGACAGGCGGAAAATACGGCATGGTGACCATGAACCAGGCGCTGGCCGAACTTTACAAAAAGCAGAAAATAACTTACCAGGAGGCAATAAACAGGTCCCTGGATTCGGAAGATCTCAAAAAGCTTCTCCAAAGGGGGCTGTCGGTGGCCGGCTGAAGCTCAGCCCGACAAGATAGATGCAATTCATTTATAAGGCCAAAGAATCCAACGGCAAAATGGTCGAGGGCACTGTAGAGGCCGCGGACCAACGCTCCGCGATCGACCGCCTGCGCGGTCAGAAGCTCATAGTCATAGACGTTTCCCGCAAAAGCGATGACCTGGGCGCAATCTTCAGGAAATTAAATCCGTTCAAGCCCAAGGTCAACTCCAAGGACCTTGTTATTTTCTCCCGCCAACTCTCCACCCTGGTGTCAGCCGGCGTGCCCATAGTCCAGGGATTGAACATCCTGGAGTCCCAGGCCGAAAATCCCGCTTTTAAAACGGTTCTTACCGCGCTGCGCGCGGACATAGAGGCCGGACTCTCCATAGCCGACGCGATGAATAAGCATCCCCATGCTTTCGAGGAGCTATACGTTTCGATGGTAAGGGCCGGCGAGGTGGGCGGCATACTCGACACGATACTGGAGAGACTTTCCTCCTATCTGGAGCAGGCTGAGGCGCTGAAAGCCAAGGTCAAAAGCGCCATGATGTATCCTCTGGTGATAACCCTGGTTGCCGGCGGCGTGACGATTTTCCTGCTTATTTTCGTCATCCCGACGTTCAAGGAGATTTTCAGCAGTTTCGGCGCCGAACTTCCGCTGCCGACTCAGATTCTCATAGACCTTTCCGATTTCATGAAAGCCAAATTCCTGCTGATCATGGCTGTCCCGGCGGTCGGTTATTTCGGTTTCGGTAAGTACGCAAAAACCAGGGGAGGCCGTGAAAAAATAGACGGGACGATGCTGAGGCTGCCCGTCTTCGGCATACTTCTCAAAAAGGTGGCCATAGCCAAGTTCACAAGAACGCTTGGCACACTGATAAAATCCGGCGTTCCGATACTGCAGGGACTTGAGACTGTTGGCTCAACTTCGGGCAATGTGGTTGTCGAGAAAGCCATATTGAACTGCCGGGATTCCATCAAGGAGGGCGGACGCATCGTCGACCCGTTGAAAAAAGCCAATATCTTCCCTCCCATGGTCATACAGATGATAGGCGTGGGCGAAGAAACCGGCAGCCTCGACAACATGCTGACCCGCATAGCCGACTTTTACGATCAGGAAGTGGACACCGCGGTAAAAGGGCTTACTTCCATGATCGAGCCCCTTATCATAGTCGTAATGGGCGTTGTCATAGGGACCATAGTAATAGCCATGTTCCTGCCCATGCTGGAACTGGGCCAGCTGGCCAGCCAGGCGGACAGGTAGCAATTAGGGATTTAGATTAAGATAAAGACAAAAAGGTCAGCGCTTAAGCGCTGACCTTTTTTCGTTTGAAAGGAGTTGTCGTTTTTTGTTCAGGCCGCCCTGACCGGAATAACCGCCGAGTGAACCGTCGGAGCGTATGACCCGGTGACAGGGAATGGCCGGAGCGAAAGGATTTTTTTCGAGGGCTGTTCCTACGGCCCTGGCCGCTCCCGGCCTGCCTATTTTGCGTGCTATCCATCCGTATGTCCGGGTCCGGCCGGGGGGGATCCTGGCACAGGCCAGCCACACTTTTCTCCGGAATTCAGTATGGTTTTTCATAGCCTGCAGGATTTTATGATGGATTCTGGACATGAGGATTTCCTAAGATTTTAATGAAAGCGGTTATTTGTACAGGATCTTATTCTGCCTTAAACCATCCCCGCCACACTTCTCCGGCGGGTTCCTGCCCGCCATATGCCTTTGTCGCGCCGGTTGAAATATTTGGCAGGCGGGTGCCAAGGCCATAGTGGCGGATACCCTACTGAACTTTCAGGTTAAATAATGGATACACTGGCCTGGCCGATTTTGGAGCGAAACATCGGGCCCCGGTAGGGGCCCAGTACCGCGCCCGCTCTGCGGTATTTGCTACCTCTGGTGCTTTGCAAGTGCCGCGTAAGGAATTGTTTTGCGGGCTGGCAAGGAATGAAGAGCGCGGCATGGCCGGGCTATGTAAGCAATTCGTGACGCAGTTGCAGCCCCCGCCTGCCAATGGTTAAACAACTTTCGTTTTATTTAACCCTGGGCGGGCAGGCAAAAGCGGCCAGCCCCTCCAGAAGTTCCATTATTTATCCAGAGGTCAATAATTTCTTATTGCGTAGTTTTCTATGATACGAAATTCCGAAGCGATGGGCCTCGTCTCTCAGCCGCTGCAGAAGCTGCAGCGCCTGTGAAGAGCGCTTAAGGCAGATGGCGCCTGTGCGCCCCGGAATGTATATCTCTTCGTTTTTTTTGGCGATGGAAACCGTCGGAATTCTCACTCCTGCATCCCCGGCCGCGGCCAGGGCAGCGGAAAGCTGGCCTTTGCCTCCGTCTATAAGGAGCAGGTCCGGCAGCGGTTCCCCGCTTTTTTTCAGGGCCGAGAGCCGCCGCCCCACTATCTCCCGTATCATGGCGAAGTCGTCTCCTCCCCGGGCCGGAGGTGCAGCCTGTATCCTGAATTTTCTGTAATGGCGGGTATTCCTTCCGCCGGATACGAAGCATACCATGGAGCCTACGGGGTGTCTGCCGAAAAGGCTGGAAGTGTCGAA
>JBDRGJ010000058.1:0-3059 GCA_043817835.1 bacterium | reverse complement strand
GTGAGGAGCGCTCTCCGGATTTTCTTGCAAAGCCGGGGTCCTGAAGGAAGATTTCCGCCCTGGCAGTCAGTTCTGAAGCGGAAGAAATAGAGAATCCGCCTCCTGTCGCAAGAAGCATTTCAGCCGCCTCTTTGGTGTTGGATGTATGCGGACCGAAAAGCACCGGCTTGGAAAATGCCGCCGGCTCCAGCAGGTTGTGTCCTCCCTTGTCAACGAAGGTCCCTCCCACGTAAGCGGCAAAAGACAAAGAGTAGAAAGAGGCAAGCCAGCCCATCTCGTCCAAAAGGATGCAGGCAGGGTCTGCGCCCGGCCCGGCTTTTTCCCGTCGACTCCAGCGGACAAATCCCAGGCCGGCGCCTGACAGGGTTTTTTCTGCCTGTTGTGCCCTTTCCGGGTGGCGCGGCGCCATGACCAGCCTGGCGCGCGGATGAGATTTTTTTAAAAGAAGATAAGCCTCGGCCAGCATTCCTTCTTCTACAGGATGGGTGCTGCCTGCCGTAAGAACAGAGGCGCTCACCCAGCCCAGAAGATTCAGGAAGGAGGATATCTCCCCTGCCTTTTGAGCGGAAGAAGAAAGGAGGTCGTATTTCAGGTTTCCGGCGATTGTGACGGATTTCGGATCCGCTCCGAGGGCCTGGAAACGGGAAGCGTCGTCAGCGGTCTGGCAGCAGACGGAGAGGGCGGGGGAGAGGATTTTTTTCATAAGCGGCAGGACGAGGCGGTACGCCCTGAAGCTTTTCCCGGACATCCTGCCGTTTGCCACGCAAATCCCGGTCCCGCCTGATGCAGCCATAGTCAGCAGGTTGGGCCATATCTCGGTCTCTACAAGCACAAGCCGGGACGGTTTAAGGAGTTCTATAAACCGCCGGACCGTGGGATAAAAATCCAGGGGGGCCAGAACAGCACAATCTGCTCCTTCAAGTTTTAATGCCTCTGATTTTCCGGCCAGGGTGGATGTTGTCACCAGCAGCGGGATGCCGGGATGAATCTTACGTAGACCTTTTATGAGGAGAGGCGCTGATCTGACTTCGCCGACTGATGCGGCATGCACCCACACGCCTCCCCTGCATTTTGACAGAGAATCTTTCCAGCCGCGGCCCAGGCAGAAGCGTTCTTTGAGTTCGGCTGGAAGGTTTGCAAGAAGTGAACGGCGCGGGGAGAAAAAAAACGAGACAAGGAAGTATGCCGCAGCCAGCGGCGATGCGATGTTGTAGATAAAAAACAGCACCTTGTCCATGATTTCCAAATCAGCTGCAAGCAGGCATCGGCAAACTTATAATTTCTGACTTCTGACTTCTGATTTCTGATTTCTCACTAACATATCCGCCCTGTCCGTCGCCCGGTTGAGGTTTTTTTCCAGTTCAGAGGTTTTAGACTCGACTGAATCCGCGGAGGAAACAAAGACAGGTTTTCCGTAAACCACCGCGGCGCGGCCGAAAGGCAGCGGCACCTCAAACCTGTCCCATGAGCTGAAAACCAGCTTTCGCGACAGGCCGCAACCCACCGGTATGATGGGCAGGGACGTTTTTTGCGCCAGATATATTATCCCGGGCTGAATCCTGCGGCCGGGTCCTTTCGGCCCGTCAGGGGTGACCGCAGGGCTGTAGCCGGCTTCGGCCATGTCCAGGAGTCCCATAAGAGCCTGAGGACCGCCCTTGCTGGTTGAGCCCCTGACAGAGGCTATGCCGAAAAGGCGCAGCATCCTGGCCAGATACTCGCCGTCTCTGCTGCGGCTTACCAGGGCGCATATCCGCAGTCTCCTGTGCGCGGGAATGAGAAAAAACAGCCTGGCGTGCCATACGGCATATATGCAACGGTTCCCGGAATTCTGCTGTTGAGAAAATCTTGTGATATGTTCAGTTTTGACCCGGGTGGTCAGGGCGGCTAAATGGACATAGGCCCATGCCAGGAACGGGGCGACGGCATGAAGGAAGAATGTGCCGGGGAAAGCCTTTTTCATTGAAAAGTCGAAGGACTTGAAATAATTTCTAAAAACAGAGTCCTTGACTTGCAGTCCTATTGTCTGATGATCCTGAATTATCTGGAGCTTCTGGATTTTTTTCTGGAAAGCCACGGAACGCTGAAAACGACCGTGTATTCAGGGTCCGGGAAGCCGCCGGCAAGTCCGATCTCCACCTTCGCGCATCCGAGGCGTCCCATCAGGGCAGATACCGCCTCCGCGTCAGTTCCTGACAGCGCCTGAAAAAAAGGCTTGCGATCCCCGGGGGCCGTGTCTTTCTGCGGATAGGCGTTGTCGCCTGGCTGACGGTACGGATCCGGCGGAAGGGGCGTAAGGTAATGCATGGGACCCAGCACAAGGCCTTCCAGCGCTGCTTCCTCTTCTATCAGTCCCAGCACGAAACGGACTCCGTTTTCCAGCAATGTCCCGGCCGCAACCCGCGCCAAGGCATACAGCGTATGGTCTGATATCCCTTTTATCTTTTCTTCCAGCGTTTTTCCCAGAGTCACCGCGCCTGCGCTGAAAGGCAGTCCGGGCATGGAGGTTATCTTTTTCCATTCATCCTCAGCCGGAGAGAAGGAATCGAACACCACGCCCGGCTCCATGGCCGAGGCCAATCCTGCCGTGAATTCCTGCATCGCCGCCTGGTCGGACAGCCCGGCTGACGCCGGGTCCAGTCCGGTTTTTTTTATGCGCCGGGCTATTTCTTTATGGTGGACCGGTATCTTTATCTTGCGTATTTTACGCATAAGTTCGAAGCTGCAGGTTCCGCTTCCGCGGAAAATCTATCGCTTATGACTTGTCTTGTGCTTCTGTCTGCGTCCGGTCTCGAACTCGTAAACAAGAGGAGTGGCTATGGCTATGGTCGAGTATGTGCCGGATATGCTTCCCACCAGCATGGCGAAAGCGAAGTTGTTTATCACCTCTCCGCCGAAAAAATACAGGCACATAACAGCCGTCAGAACGGTCAGATTCGTTATAAGCGTCCGGGAAAGGGTTTCATTGACGCTTTTGTTTATGAGTTCCGCCAAAGGCAATCTCATATTGATCTTAAGGTTCTCCCGCATCCTGTCGAAGATGACTATGGTGTCGTTGATCG
>JBDRGJ010000057.1:0-3397 GCA_043817835.1 bacterium | reverse complement strand
CTTCAACTGAAGGATTCGGGTTAAGTATGAGGTCTGAAAAACTATTCTTGTTTTGAATGGTTCTTTTATTCATACTTCTGACTTCATACCTCAAACTTCCCGAAAATTGCAATGCACTTTTTTGTCCCTGCGTTTGTCAATTGAAACTGCTTTCAACTGCAATTTTCGGGTTAACCTTGAACCGTTGAACTGGGAACCTGAGCAGTTACGCCGTTCTTCTGAATTCTGTCTTCTGTCTTCTGACTTCGGCCCCTGGCCGCCCCGTATCGGCTCCGTCGCGCTTTCAGGCTCCGCCGATTTAAAAGCGCAGTGCCGCTGTGCGGCGTAGCACCGGGGCTGATTTCTTGATTGCTACATGCTGGACAGTTCCATCGATTTAAGAAAGTCTTTGTTGGATTTGGTGGCAGAAAACTTGCTCATGAGCAGTTCTATCGCGTCCACGGATGACAGCGGGGCCAGCACTTTGCGCAACACCCAGACCTTGTTGAGTTCGTCTTCGCTGAGCAGCAGCTCCTCCTTTCGGGTGGATGTCCTGTTTATGTCTATGGCCGGAAAAATCCTTCTGTCCGAAAGTTTGCGGTCCAGGTAGATCTCCGAGTTTCCTGTCCCCTTGAATTCCTCGAATATGACCTCGTCCATGCGGCTGCCGGTTTCCACCAGCGCCGTGGCGATTATGGTGAGAGAGCCTCCCTCCTCCATATTTCGGGCCGCTCCGAAAAATCTTTTGGGCCTCTGCAGGGAGGTGGACTCAAGACCGCCGGAAAGGACCCTTCCCGTGGAAGGGCTTATCGTGTTGTAGGCGCGGGCAAGGCGGGTGATTGAGTCCAGCAGTATCACCACATGCTTCTTGTGTTCCACCATGCGCTTGGCTTTTTCCAGCACCATCTCGGCCACCTGGACGTGCCTGTCGGCCGGCTCGTCGAAAGTGGATGCGATGACCTCCCCCCTCACGGAACGCTGCATATCGGTGACTTCCTCGGGACGCTCATCTATAAGCAGGACCATCATTATTATGTCCGAATGATTGGTGGTCAGCGAATTGGCTATTCTCTGAAGTATCATGGTCTTTCCTGTTTTGGGAGCCGCCACTATCAGGGAACGCTGGCCTTTGCCTATGGGCGATATCAGGTCTATCACCCTGCCGGTCAATTCGCCTTTGGCAATTTCAAGACAGAACCTGGAGTTGGGATGAAGGGGCGTCAGATTGTCGAAAAATGACCTTTCGCACAGTTTTTCTATTTCCACGTTGTTGACGCTTTTGACCTGCAGAAGGGCGAAAAATCTTTCCCCTTCTTTAGGCGGCCTTACAAAGCCCGCGACGGTGTCCCCCTTTCGCAGACCGAATTTCTTTATCTGCGATGGGGATATATATATATCGTCGGGTCCTGAAAGATAGTTGTAATCCGGAGAGCGCAGGAAGCCGAAGCCGTCCGGAAGTATCTCCAGGACTCCTGAACCGGATATCGAGCCCGAAGCCTTGGCCTGGGCCTCCACTATCTTGCCTATAAGCTCCTGTTTCCTGAGGCCCGAAATGCCTTCCAGGCGGAATTGTTCCGCCTTTATGGTCAGTTCGCTGATGGTGAGCTTTGACAGGGCCGCTACGTCGATCTGCGGCGTTGCGCAATTTGCTGTGTTGTTTGACTGTTCCATTTTCTGAGGCCTCCTGGAGTCCCCTCCATTATTTACGTCATCCTGCCGGTTTTTTACGCTGTTTTGTTCGGTGCGGGTTTGCATTTTCTGCTCCTTATTTTTTCCTGTTCATGGTCTTTAAAGCGGCGAAAAGTCTTTCCGCCCTGTCGCGCAGCTGCCGCATGCTTCCTGTATTGTCTATCACTGTGTCCGCGGCAGCAGCCTTGCGGGCCTGGGGCCATTGCGCCTTAATCCTCGCAAGCATATCCTTCCTGCTCCAGCCCCTGGCGAGAGCCCGTTTCATCCGGTCTTTTTTATCGGCGCAGACCGTTACCGTCAAATCGAAAAATCCTTCCAGCCCCGCTTCGAAAAGCAGAGGCGCGTCCACTGCTATAATCCCCGGCCCCGATTTTTTTATCATCCCTGAGATACTCCTGAGAACCTGCGGATGGACGATGTTTTCCAACCAGCGCCTTGATGCCGGACTTGTAAAAACCTCTGCCGCCAGGGCACTGCGGTTCAGGGCACCATCCTTCCCCAGAATTCCGGCGCCGAATTTTTTTACCGCGGCCATGTAGGCCGGTTTTCCCTTTTCCAGGGCCTGGCCGGCCAGCGTATCTGAGCATATTGTCCGGGCTCCCAGCCTTCCGAAAATTTTCAGCACCGTTGATTTGCCGCAGGCGACCCCCCCGGTCAGCCCCACGATAAACCTGCCGGGACATGATTTCCGAATGTTTATCCTGTTCGCTCTCACCGCTTCAGCCTCTGCGAATATCTTCTCATGATGTCCAGCTCTTTCACTGTAAGGGACTCCCTTCCTCCTGCGCTTATCTTCTCGAGTATCCTGTCTATTTCAGCTTCCGCTTCTCCGGAAGAATCCCTTCCACTGCGCGGCGTTCGCATTCTCCGCAGGCTGCCGGATAAAAGGTCGGCGACACTGCCGCCGATATTCCCTCTCTTGAGATAAAGCCAGCCCGTCAGCAGTCCGCCCAGGTGGGCCGTATTTGCCACGGCGCCGCCGTTGTGCGAAAAACCGGCCGCGAACTCCATAGCCCCCAGAATCAGAGCCATCTGTCTGGCGGTCACGGGAAACAGGAAGTAAAGATAGACCGTGGCATCAGGGTACAGAACCGCGAAAGCGGCCAACAGGCCGTAAACAGCCCCCGAAGCTCCTATGACGGGAATGCCGGAGGACGGTGATAACACAACGCTGAGAGCGGCAGCTCCAAGCCCCGTTATAAAAAAATATCTGAGAAATCTTCCCGGGCCCCACCGCGCTTCGAGCAGTCTTCCGAAAATCCAGAGCATTAAAACGTTAAAAAGCAGGTGCAGAAAGCCGCCGTGCAGGAAAAGGTAGGTGAAAAGCTGCCAGAGCCAGAACGAGTGCGTAACGCGGTAAGGCACCAGCCCGAGCACCTGATTCATCAATGGCCCGAAAAAGAACCCCGCCACATATGCCGCTATGCAGGCTGTTATAAGCCCTTTCGTGGCCCTGGGCATATCCCTGAAAATGATGGGGGTAATATTCATTTTTTAAGAAGACAGAAGTCAGAATTCAGAAGCCAGAGGTCAGAGCTAAGGATAAGAAACATAGCAAAGCGATTGACACCGCCAAGAACACGGACCATTAACCCGAAAATTGCAGTTGAAAGCAGTTTCTATTGACAAACGCAGGGACAAAAAAGTGCATTGCAATTTTCGGGAAGTTTGAGGTATGAAGTCAGAAGTATGAATAAAAGAACCATTCAAAACAAGAATAGTTTTTCAG
>JBDRGJ010000056.1:0-8028 GCA_043817835.1 bacterium | reverse complement strand
TTGGGGATAAAGGAGGCAGTTCCTGCCGATCGAGGAATTCTCTCCCAGGTAGCACTGAGCCCCGATCACTGTGAAATCCCCTACGGATGCGCCCTTTTCTATCACAGTAAGCGGACCGATGGAAGTGTATTTCCCGATTCTGGCAGTGGGGTCTACGATTGCGGAAGGATGTATGCCGAGACGGACCTTTGAGCGACGCTCCAGTTGTATCTGCCGCAGTATAACGGTAAAAGCCCATTGCGGGTTGTTGACGTAAATTCTGACGCCCGAAAACGGGATTTCTTTCCCTTTCATGTCTGCGGGAAGAAGGAGGCATCCCGCTTCGCATCCAGCCGTCAGTTTCATCGTTTTTCCGTCGCCCAGATAGGAAAGCCGGGAGGGGCCGGCCGATTCCAGGGGCGCGACGCCGTCCAGGCGGACCGAAGCATCTCCCTCCAGTTCGCCTTTAATCAATTCCGCCACTTCTTTGGTTGTCAGATTCATTGTTTTAAACTTCCATGCGAATTTTATGCGAATTAACGGCCTATGCGAATAACTACGAATGCTACCACGATTCCAGCCGGCATATCAAACTGTTTTTAGCATGTATTCGCATATCTTTTCATTCGCCGATTATTCGCATGCCATGTTAGAAGCCGTGCAGTTTTTTTATAAGCTTTTCTGTGAGATTCACAGCCGACTGTCCGTAAAGTATGGAACGTTTATCCACCACCACGCTGATGCCTTCGCTGGCGGCCAGTTCTTTGAGTGACTGATATATGCTGCCCAGGATTATTTCAGTCTTCCGGCTTTCATAGTCTATGAGTTCCCTCTCGACCTGGCGCTGAAAGCCGCGCAAAGAGGCCTCCTTATCAGCCAGTTCCGCCTCTTTCACCCTTATGATATCTTCCAGTTCGGATGCCAGTTCGGATGGAGCCTGCTCAATGGAATCGACCGGTCTGTTTTTTATGCCAGGCAGGTCCAGGACGGCAATCTTCTTACCGGCGGCTGCCGTTTCGGTCGAGACGGACGCAGGGGCGGATAAGGCGGAGACGGGACTGCCGTCTTCGGATGCGGATGAAACGGCAATTTCTGCAGCTGTGACGGCGGAGACTGCGGTTTCGTCTGCGGCGGCTGGGGGAGTTGAAATCCCGGGGGCCGGAGTCTCCCCGGATGCTGTTGTCGAAACCGGAGCCACCTTCATCGGCAGCCTGGCCGCGAATTCCTTCTCCTGACGCAGTCTGTTTATCTCTGCTTTCAGAGCAAAAATCTCAGATTTTTTTTCATTTATGGCTTTTTCCTTTTTCTGCACCTGAGTCTGGAATTCCGCTTTGGCTTTAAGCGTGCCCGGAAACTCCCTGAAGACCGCCTCTATGTCCACGTAGCCCGCGCTTCCCAGTTCACCCCTGTTCTCCTCCAGAGAAATCTCCAGCGCGGCCAGGGGGGAAGTCAGGGGGGAGCGGTCCGGGAAGAGCGGCAGAAACAGAGCCGGAAGAATCACGGAGATAATAGTTGTTTTGAATTTCATATTGGTTTTCCCCTGGTATTTTCGTCCGATCGCCGGTTCACTCTTTTTAGAACAGGTTTCCCATGGTAAAGTATATTTCGGAAGGCTGTTCTCCGGACTTGTGATTGAAGCCGTAGCCCCAGTCCAGCCTGATGGGAAAGGCTGGGGTGGTAAAGCGTATGCCGAAACCGGCCCCGGCTTTAAGATTTTTCACGCCCGAACCGAATCGCGTGTTTATATGGTCGAAACGGTCCCATGAATTGCCGATGTCAAAGAAAAAAGCCCACTGCACTATCGTGCGCCTCCTCTCTCTGGCCAGCGGAAACCTGAATTCCGCGTTGAAGACGTCGAAAACCTTTCCTCCTTCGGGAGGGCCCACCTGCGCGGTGATATTGTATCCCCGCACGGTATCAGGGCCTCCGAGAAAATATTTTTCAAAAACAGGGATGCTTTTTGTGTCGCTGTGCCGCCCCACAAAACCGAAGCGGTTGGCAAGGGCAAAAACGAACGGATAATCACCGATGGAGAAAAGTTTGTAGTTCCAGCTGGCGCCCATGCTGGGTTTGTAGTAATCGACATCTCCCTGCAGAGGGCCTCCGGTGAACTCCACTCCGAGGGAAAGTTTTGTGCCGCGGGTCGGGTCCCAGATATTGTCCCTGGTGTCGCGGACGAATTCCACGGAAATGCTGGAGGTAACGCTGGTCCCCTCGGCCAGAGTGCCTTTGAAGACCTCGGTCACGTTTGCTATGGAGATTTTTTCATAACCGTAAGCGAGGTTGATATGGTACTTGTCGTCCTGAAAGCGCGGGCCCAGCCGGACTCTTCCGCCGGTGCGTTTCTCGGCATATGCCAGGGTAGCGCTTCCATAAGGCCGGAGCCTCCTGGTGTTGAACAGGTCTAAGCCAAAGCTTGTGGGGCTGTTGCCTATCCAGGGAGTGGTCCAGCTTATGGAATAGTCGTTAACGCGCGAGCCGAACTGCCAGGACAGGGAGGTCCTGTGAGCCCTGCCGAAAAGGTTCATGTGCTGAAGAGAGAGAGTCCCTACCAGCCCGTCCAGAGAAGACACACCTGCTCCGGCTGTCAGCATTCCCGGCTTGCCTTCGGTTATGTCGAAGGCCAGGTCCACCTTATCCGGGTCGGCTGTCGGCTGTATGGAGGGCTGCACGTCATCTATGAAGCCGAGGTTGAGAATGCGTTCCTGGCTTTTTCTTATCTTGGAGGCGCTGAATATGGTTCCCTCCTTCTGCACCACTTCCCGTTTTAAAACATAGGTCTTTGTGGCCTGATTTCCCTCCACGTCCACATGGTCCACATAGACCACCGAGTTTTCCTCTATTACAAAATGCACATCCATCTCCCCGGTAGCCGGGCTGTCTGTTTTTTCGGGCTTGACTACAGCCCTAAGATAGCCCTTATCGGCGTATTTTTCCTGGATGGCCCGTATGGTGTCATCAAAGCGATCCTGGTTGAAAATCTTGCCGCGCCGGTATTCCAGCAGTTCCAGCAATTCCTTGGAAGAATAGACTTTGTTGCCCGCGAAAGTGGTAACGCCGAATCGGTACCTGGGCCCTTCCGAGACATTGAGCTTGATAAAAACCCTGCTTCTGTCGTCGTTGAAAGTCACCGTGGAACTTTCTATCTTGAAATCCTGGTAACCGTTGTTTTTGTGGAAAATCTCCACTTTTTTAAAATCTTCATCCAGGTCCGGAGGAGAATATATTTTTTTTGGCCTGTTTTTCATTTTTTTGGCCAGTTTTTTCTGGGGAAAAGCGGATGCCCCGATGAAGGAGACTTCCGCCACTCTGGCCCGTTTCCCTTCCCGGATCTTCAGCCGGACGGTGCATGTGCTTGCGGCAGAGTCCACTTCGGCATCGGCGTCGACCTGGGCGTCTATATATCCTTTTTCATGATATTTTGACGCGACCTTGGCGGCATCCTCTTTAAGCTTCAGTTCGTCCAGATGGTCTTTGACTTTCAGGGACATGGCGTCCAGGACGGCGGCCCGAGAAAGCTCTTTTTGTCCGTCCAGAAGTATTTTTTTTATAAGAGGGCGTTCGGCAACGATATAGGTCACCTTTACCGCCGAGGTGGAGCCGGCCAGACCTGCGAACTTTTTGGAAACCGGCCTGTTTACCAGCTCTTTTATGTCAACAGATGCCGTTTCCATACTGCCCAGGCCCAGGATGGCCTGTATGTCCTTGTTGACGTCCTCCTTGTAGTAAAGCGCGTTTTTCCTGGCTTTTACCGCTTTCAGCACCACTTTGGCTTTGACATGTATGTTTCCTTCTGCTGCTGTTTCGGCCACTTCCCAAGGACCATCATCAGTATCGGAGCCAGCCGGACTTTCCGGAACGGGAACCATGCCGGGAAGAGAATCTGCCGCAGGTGCGGAAGAAACGGCTGAGGCAGGAACAGAGGAAGCCGAAAAACCGGGGAAGAGGGATTCAGCCTGCGCAGGTCCTGTTGAAGATACGGGCAGAGTCTGGGCCTGGGAAGCTGATATGGCAAAAGGAAGCAGAATGATAACAAGAAGAATCTTCATGATAATAGAAGCTGAGAGAACTCCCCGTCGGAGCAATAAAAAAAATTATACTAAATTAAAGAAGGACAGTTGGTGTGTGTGTGGCGCTGCGCCGGAGAGGTTATCGGTGCGGGACTTGTAAAGGAGCGCTTTAAAACATCGGTTATTGTTTGAATGTCACAGGCTTGGTTATGGGCACTCAAAGAGCGGGGACGGACTGCCCGGGAGACCTAAAGCTTTATCCGGTTTGACTTTCCTTTATAAATCCACTCGCCGGAAGATATCCCGCTGTTCTGCCGGCTGAAACTCCATTCCGCGTAATATTCCCGGCCGTGGGACAAGACTTCTTGTTTGAAAGAATCCCAGCGGGGATCCGAAAAATCTATGACTGTCTGCGATGCGGCATCCAGGCCGATTTCTATGTCATATGCCACCTTGTCTCCCAGCAGAATGACATTCCGCCAGAGGCGGATTCTGAGTCCTATTTTTTCACCGGCATAGTATTTCGCCCTGATGTCGCGAATGTCCGCTGTCAGGCCTGTCCCCTGTCTGGCGAGGGTCAGCGAAACCGCGTCCGGTTCGGCAGGCGTCAATTCTTTTTTTCTTAAGACTTCAGCGGTGAGCGTTGTCAGAAGATTCCCTTCCGGAGTCATTCCTGCGGCTGAGCGTATCTGATACTCGTAATTAGTGGCGACGGGGGCAAGTATAGCCCTGGAGGGTATGCCGTATTCCAATCTGAAGGTTTCCGCCGACTCCCATGGCAGAAGAGGGTAATCCGCGCGGTTCACAAACTCGAGTTTTACGGTCTCCGGAATCTGCTGGCCTGTATACTGTTTGTTTTCGCAGGCATAAAAGCTGCGGGTTCCGTCCAGATGGGTCCTGAAATAAAAATCCCTTCTTATCCTGTATTCCCGCGTTGACAGATCATATGCATATGATGATACATCCCCCTCAAAAGCAATCTGCCGTGTTTCTGCCTCCTGATAATATATTCTGTCGCTTTGCCCCGGCATGCATGTGGAATCGTCGGAGCGGACATATCTGAATCCGATATAGGTGAACAAATCAGGATCGGGGTTATACGTCAGCATCTCGGCATTGGCGGGACATTTTTTTATTTCTGTCTCTTCATCGGACCCCTGCGGCAGCGGCACAACATCAATCCCGCTGTCCGGCATCCTTGAGAGAACAGGGATATTTTCCGGTTCGGGAATTCTGGCTGATTTCAAGAGTTCGGGCAAATCCGCTCCGATGATTTCATCAAAGGAAGCGGTGTCTAAATCCAATCCGGCCGAACAAACCGGATACGGCGCCAGACATAATATAAGGGCCATAAGAAAAAGCTTCATTTGAGTTGTCCTCCGTTTCCGTCAAAAGTGAATATTTCAGGCAATCTATAATCCGAATCAGGCAATGACGGCTGTCCGGTCATGCGAAGTTTTTTGCGCACTTTAAAATCGGCGGTTTCTTTCATGAGTTCCACGCCGTAGACCCAGGTTATTATTGAAACGGCGTTTATGGTATTCAGTGGAAGTCCGTCGGTATCCGCCAATCTGCAGTAATCCGGACCTTGCAGCACGGAAAATCCCGATTGGTACAGACTGTCCAAGGATGCCCGGGCCACCGTGAATTTTGTTTCAGCCGTTTTATTTTGTCTTGCCGAATCATCGCCTGAATCAGAGCAGGAATCAGAGCCGCTGCCTGACGTGCTGCAGCTGCAGCTTCCGCCCTGGCAGTGGCATGAGCAGGAGTCGCTGTAATAGGCGCTTGCGCTTCCCCGGGCCCTGGCTTCCGCGTAGGCCTGTACGGACACCGCGGTTTTGACCATGCGGACCACGCGCGCTTCCGCCTCGGCGCACTCGATTCTTTCGGCGCCTATCTGCTGGTCCATATCCAGGCTGGTGATGCGGTTTTCAACCGTCACATTGACATCGCAGTCCACGCTTACATAAGCCATGGATGGGCCGGCAAAAAATACTGCCAGTCCAACGCTTAAAATAATTTTCACAGGAACCTCCCGCAATATTTCAAAAAGAATAAGGAAAATCACAATACAGAATCCCGCCTGACAGGGGAATCCTTGTGTAATCAGCATAACATGAACAGGCGGTGCTTGATAAGGGTCAAAAGGGTAATGGAGGGGGAAGTCTTTGGACCTATGCGGGTGTTAGGCTTCATTGAACACATCTGTCCCAAGAAAACTGCCTGTCGTCTGGAAAAAGTTGTTTGCGGAGTTAAGCGTTTTTTAGGGGTTTTTTGTGCTTTCTACGCGGCGAGTTCGCGGTTTTGTAGGGTTTGGGGGCCGGGGCAGGAACAGGCGTGACCATCGTCGGGTCATAATAGTCCAACCCTGAATGATCCAGCACTTCTTCGCCCATAAGAAGCCGCAGGGTATTCTTGAGCTTCAGATGCTGCAGGAAAAGGTCGTGCTCCGGCTTAAGGTCGGGCCGGCACATGGGCGACTTAAAATAGAAGGAGAGCCACTCCTGTATGCCGCCCAGTCCGGCCCTTGCGGCCAGGTCAAGAAAAAGCACCAGGTCCAGCACTATGGGCGCGGCCAGTATGGAGTCCCGGCACAGGAAATTCACCTTTATCTGCATGGGCATGTCGAGCCAGCCGGCTATGTCTATGTTGTCCCAGCCTTCCTTGGCGTCGCCTCTCGGAGGGTAGTAATCTATCCGCACTTTGTGGGAGTATTTGCCGTAGAGTTCCGGGTAAAGCGTTGGCTCCAGAATGGAGTCCAGGACCGACATCTTGCTTTTTTCCTTGGTTTTAAAAGAGGAAGGGTCGTCCAGCACCTCGCCGTCCCGGTTGCCCAGAATATTGGTGGAATACCATCCGATAAGGCCGAGCATTCTGGCTTTAAGACCCGGAGAGAGTATGGTCTTCATAAGGGTCTGTCCCGTTTTAAAGTCCTTGCCTGCTATCGGCACCCCGTTTTTTTGGGCCAGCGTGATAAGGGCGGGGATGTCCACGCTCAGATTAGGCGCTCCGTTGGCATAGGGAACGCCGGACTTTATGGCGGCATAGGCGTAAATCATGGAAGGGGAAATATCCTTCGAGTTGCCTTTAAGCCCCTTTTCAAAGCCTGCCAGGGTTTCATGAACAGAGGTTTTTTCCATGAATATCTCGGTGGAACCGCACCATACCATCACAGCCCGCGAAAGATTGTTCCGCTTCTTAAACGCGGCGATGTCTTCCATGAGGGCTTCGGCCAGTTTCATCTTGTTCCCTGCTTTCTTTGTGCTGGAAGGTACAAGGTTTTTGACGTAATACCTGTCGAAAACCGCCGACATGGGGTTGATGGCGCGCAGTTCTTCAGCCACGGGCCGGAGCTGTTCGGTCGAAAGAACCCCCGCATTGAGGGCGGCGCCGTACATTGAGTCGGCGAAAATATCCCATCCGCCGAAAACGAGATCGTTCAATCCGGCCAAAGGGACGAATTCCCTTATGAGGGGATGCCGGTTTTCATAGCGTTTGCCCAGGCGTATCCTTTGGAGCTGGGTGACCGAGCCTATGGGCCGGCCTATTCCTTTCTTTATGAGCTCAACTCCGGCGATAAAAGTGCTGGTGACAGCTCCCATGCCCGGAAGCAGGACTCCCAGCCTTCCCTTCGCAGGGGTGATTTTCCTGGGTGATGCTTTTGAAGTCTTCATTTAAATCTCCGCAATTATTATTAGAAACAGCAGGCTGTTTTGAAACAGGGCTTGTTTGCAGAATAAATATTAGCTTTTTGCCGGGATGTTTGAAAATCGCGTAAGCGCGGAAGAAAATCTCCCGCAGCTTTGGAAAAAATAGGATTCAGATTTAAAAAAACTTTCCTGGGCAGCCTAGATAGAATGAACGAGCCAGCAACCCCGTAAGTTATAATGACGCGGGGTACTCCAAACTACGGAGCCTATCCGCATATAACACGGAGGTGCTGACTCATGAACAATTGTACCACAGTTGTTGGACTGGATGTGCATAAAGATACGATCGTGGCGGCGGTGTTGCCGTTGGGATCGGCCCATGTGACTGA
>JBDRGJ010000055.1:0-11128 GCA_043817835.1 bacterium | reverse complement strand
GCCCCGTTATTATGGGTGTCGGCCTGCAGGATGATGTGTGTCCGCCATCTGCCAGTTTCTCGACTTTCAATCTGGTTCACAGCCGGAAAGAGTATACTGTATACAAGGATTCGGAGCATCAGCTGCCGGAAAGCCATTTTGATGATCGATTTGCCAGATTGAGAAGATTGTTTAAGATGGATTAGAGATTTGGAGGGAATCCGGGGACACTTCAGAGATATGAAGTTTTCAGGCTAAGGTGTTCAAGCCGCAGGTTTTTTGCGGAAAATTTTCAGAACCTGAGGATTTTATCCGGGTATTATCACGGGCCGGGGACGGGATCCCCGCCCTTTACCCGCAGCGTGATCGAGCCCTTTGATCCAGCCCTTATCTCCTGCACGTATACCGAGTATTTGTCCATTTTCAGATTCTGCCCGGCGTGCACGTCGAATCGCTTTTCCTGGGGCGGATCTCCGCTGATGAACAGCCACAGCACAGCTACCAGGCCATGCTTTTTTTGCCCCGCATCATTGGTGTAATCAGACTTGCTTGCATTTCCAAGTCCCATTCTCAGTTCGCCGAAATTGGCTGTGGTTCCCTGACTGATTTCTATCACCTCGCCTTCACCGAACGCGGTCACCGTGTCCACCTGCGTGCAGCCTGCTGCAAGAGCGCAGCCAGCCAGCAGATAGACATATATATTTCCCATGGAAACGGTTCTATTTAAAAATTTTTTCATAAAAAATCCGGCTCTCCTTATCGGACGGGATTTACGTACACCGTAGAGAAATTTTTCCTGAACTCATCTTCAGATAGCGTGATATGGGCGAATCCCCAGGGATTTCCCATGGTCACGGTTTTGTTTTCCGTATCAATATCCATAATATAGTAGACGTGGAACTTAACAACATCCTTATTGGGAGCATCCTTCGAACTGTCTGCAGTTACTGCATAACCCTTCTTGTCCCACTCCGCGAGCTGGTCAATGCTTATGGAACCCGTTTTATGCTTGCTGCTGTCTTTGCCTGTGACATGTTCCAGCACAGTCCCTGACCAGCCGCCGTTGCCGATCTTGTTATACGAGCCGCGGAACTTGGCATATGCCTTTTCCAAGACCATGGCCCACACCTCAGGATTTCCATTCTCGGCCATGTCTCCATAACCGGCGAAAGCCGGACTGCCGTCTTTTTTAATGGGGAACTGACTATCCACGGTCACTGTTTCCCTGGTGTACTCCGGCTTCCAGAACTCCCAGAAGTTTCTTTTGCGGTAGAAGTCCACGGAATATGTGCCGTCCGCGTTTTGCCGGACCATGTCGCTGATAGCATCGGGATTGTTCCTCGCGATCGCGGCCAGCGACGCCATGTAATAGCAGTCGCCGAGGCCGCCCTGGTTGACGTCGTTGGAATCCACGCTCGTGGAATCGATATGGACATCAATGAACAGATCGCCTGAAACCTCCCCGTACTTGACATCGGACATCTTCTTGCACCCGAATATCCAAAACTTGCAGTCCAGCCTGTCAAACTTGGGATTCTCAATCCGGTTTTTTTCATCTTTTACATCATTGGCAGGCGGGGGAGCCTGTGTGTCCTGCACCAAGTCAAATTCCGGCCCTTGCAGTGTTTTTGTGGCTATTTTGATCCCTTTATAAGTGCCCTTGCCGAAAAGGCCGATGGCTCGATTTTTATTCTGCACTTTTCCGTCGTAAAATCTGTCAAGAGCGCTATAATCTCCCTGTTTCACCTTGCCGGATACGTCATACAGGCTCTTGTCGGTCCCGCTCTGTTTGACTTGAGAAGCGGTTTTTCTGCACATTAAATCTGAATTCGGAACGCAATATAAAACGGCAAGCGCCAGTATGGTTATAAATAATTTTTTATGCATGGTTAATCCCCGAATTTTATAAATTTATAAAATTGAATCAGTGCGAAGCATTATCATTGCTATTCTTTTATATAGTATAACCTGAGAATCAAAGGTTGGCAAGGGTGTAGGCAGCATTTCTTGTGACCCTCAAAAAACCTTTGTAAAATCAGGATAACGCGCCCATAGCTCAATGGATAGAGTACCGGCCTGCGAAGCCGATTATATAGGTTCGATTCCTATTGGGCGCATTTTTCATTCGCCTGCGTAGAAGCGAATGAAAAAGTTAGAAAGTGAGAATGTGAGAAGGTTTATAAGCGGTGACTTTTCTGGAGGAAACTATGACTGCAAAAAAAGCTGCTCATGCCGAGGCAAAAACATCGGTGACTGAAAAGTCCGGAAAGGATGCCATGACCGGACGGTATGTCTTTGACAAGAAGCTGGGAAAGGTGGTGAAGGTCTCGGACAGAATTCCGGGGCTTAAGAAATCGGGAAGTTCCGGGGATTCCGGTCCCTGCGAATCAGGCAGCTGTCCTTCCATGGGCGGTATGCCCGGCGGATGCGGTATGGGAGGCATGGGAGGGTGCGGAATGGGGGGCATGGGCGGATGCGGCGGTATGGGTGGTATGGGGGGAGGAGAATTTTAATTCTTACGACAGGGTAGAGGGTATACACCCTTTGAAGGCCGGAGGCCTTGTTTCGGGTGCGGCCAGCACCGTTTGATGAGCCAGCCCCCTTTTGATGGCCAGTGGCCTTTTTTAGGGGACGGTCGGAGTCCGAGGCTCCTGTGACGGTGCGACCAGAGGTCGAGGGCAGAGCGGCTGAAACGGGCATTGAGAGATAGCAAGGAATGAAAACTTTAAAAAGAACAGCCGTGTTGACCATTGCTTTCATCCTTCATTCTTTATCCTTTAGCCCTTTCTGCGCAGCGGGGATGGAGGAAACAGCGCTGATGGTGAACGGAAAGTACGCAGGCCGTGTCCAGTCATGGGAATCGGGAGGGAAAACCTACCTCAACGCGGGCCGGATCATGGACCTGCTGGGCGGGAAGCTTTACCGGTATCCGGTATCCGGACGGCTGTTGCTGCAGTTGAAGGGAAAGCAGGCCAGGTTCCTGGTTAATTCAGACGAGGTCATTGTCGACGGGGAGAAGATGCGCCTGACCAGGCCGGCCATAACCAGGGGAGTGAATGTTTTCGTTTCCCTCGCTTTCTTCACTTCAAAACATTTTACAGGCATGCTGGGCATGGAACTGTCCTACAATGGAACCACCAGGGTGCTGAGCGCGGAAAAAAAGGCTAACATAATCGGACTCAATTATTTTTCTTACGGAGACAAGACCAGGCTGGTGTTGGAATTAAAATCGCCCCTGGAATATCATGTGGCGCAAAAGAGCAGGAGCCGTCTGGATGTGCTGGTAATCGAAGGGACTCCCGAATCGGAAGAGATTCTTGAGATAAATGACGGCGTGCTGGAAAAAGCCGTTCTTTCAGATGAGAAAAAGACGGCAAGGCTGGTTCTTTTTCTCGGGCCCAAAGCCGGGAAATGGAACGTATTCCGTCTCAGAGAGCCGGACAGAATAGTGGCGGATATTTTAACTGAGGCGTCTTTCAGCGGTCCGGAGCCTGATGCGGCGGTTCCTTCCGAAATATCCGTGCCGGCCGTTGCCGTTCTTCCGGCGATCCGTTCTTCCGGCGTTCCGATTTCCGCAGAACTGAAGCCCCGGAAAACAGTGGAAGACGGTTCCGGAAATATGCCGGATAACTCATCCGGCCCTTCGGGCGGATCCGGGGGTGAAGGCGCGGCGGAGCCGGCAGCCGGCGCCCGCTCAGCAGAGCTTCGTGGACAGATGCCTGCCGGTGGGGAGGTGTTTCCGCCGGCCCTGCAGCCGGGCGGGGATGCCCGGAAAAAAACCGCGCGGAAGAGAATAGTCATAGATGCCGGGCACGGCGGAAAGGATCCGGGAGGAAAGAAAATTTCCGGATTGAGCGAAAAGGAACTGAATCTCCGGGTGGCCGTAGAACTGGCCGATCTGCTCAAGGAAGAAGACGTCTTCGACGTGCTTATGACCCGGACTTCCGACGTTTTCATTCCTCTGGCCGAGCGCCCAAACATGGCAAATAACTTCGACGCGGACATCTTCATTTCCATACATGCCAACGCCTGTCCCAACAGGAAGGAAAACGGTTTCGAGGTTTATTTCATGTCTGAAAACGCCTCGGACCCGTGGGCGGCGGAAGTGGCCGCTTTCGAAAACTCCGTGCTGGACCTGGAAAACGGGCCGGAAGAGGATCCGGCCGCGCTCCTTCTGCATTCCATGGCCAGAAACGAGTACATAAACGAGGCCAGCCAGCTGGCCGGCTTTATATCCAGGGAGATTAGCAGGAGGACTCCCTTCACGGACCGCGGAGTGAAGCAGGCTGCGTTCTATGTTCTCAGGGGGACATATTGTCCTGCGGTGCTGCTGGAAATGGGCTTTATGACAAATTCCAGGGACCGGGCAAATCTTTCCAGCAGGAAGGTCAGAAAAAAGATGGCTTCCGCCATTTATTCAGGGATAATAGAGTTCGCCAAAATACGGAACTGGAAATGATGATAAGGGGAGAGTAGATACACCCTCGTAGAACTTCGGGTACGGGCGGTTCCCCATAGGGGGCCCTAACCGGCCCGGGGTTTAGGGTAGAGTGAGTAAAAAATGAAGCAAAACTGTGACAGGCCGATAGGGATATTCGACTCCGGGCTGGGAGGGCTCACCGTTTTTAAGGCGGTGAGAAAGCTTCTGCCCCGTGAGAATCTCATCTATTTCGGGGACACGGCGCATGTGCCATACGGAACAAAATCTCCCGAGGCCGTAAGGCTTTTCTCCCTGGCGATAGCCAGGCACCTGGCTTCGATGAAGATAAAACTTCTTGTCATAGCCTGCAATACGGCGTCATCCCTGGTCATGGACGCCGTGCGCAGGGCTGTGAAGGTGCCTGTCATAGGTGTCATAGAGCCGGGGGCAGGGATTGCCGCGGCCGCGACCAGGAACCGCAGAATAGGAGTCATCGGGACGCAGGCCACCGTTTCCAGCAGAGCCTACTTCAGAGCGCTGAGCGGCAGGGGAAGGTTCAGAGTTTTTGAAAAGGCCTGTCCTCTTTTTGTGCCGCTGGCCGAGGAGGGATGGCTGTCGGGGAAGGTCCCGCTGCTGGCGGCTGAGCGGTACCTGGAGGGTTTCAAAAAAACAGGCGCCGACACCCTGATACTGGGCTGCACCCACTATCCCCTGCTCAAAGAGGTGATAAGGAAGGTCTTGGGCGGGAAGATGGTTCTGGTGGATTCGGCTGAGGCTGTGGCCGGAGCAGTGCTTGACGAGCTTTTCTTCCGCAGTCTGCTCAGGCCGCGCGGGAAAGGAACGGACAGATTCATAGCCAGTGATGCGCCGGAAAAATTCAGAGAGCTCGCCCTGCGGCTGCTGCGCATTCGGACAGGCAGAGTCGGGGTAAAAAGGCTGGAGAAATAATCGGAAAATTACAAGATTAATCAATCAATCTTTCACGATTTTTGCAATTTCTTAATCTTTCATAATTTTTTAATGTATTTTCTTAATGAATGTTCTTAAAATGAAAGTTCATCCGGCCGTCATCCTGCTTGTGCTGTTGGCGGCAGCGTGGTTTGCCCTGCGCCGTTTTGAATCGGTTTCCATCTATTTTCCGGACAGAACAGAGGTCTTTTCTCCCGGGACTTACGGGCTGCGCCCGTCGGAGGTCATGCTGGCCTCTTCCGACGGAAAAAAAATCAGCGCCTGGTATTTCCCTCCGGCGGATGAAAAGCCGGTCCTGCTTTTCTGCCACGGCAACGGCGGCAATATAAGCTACTGCCTTGACAAGATAAAGGCGCTGCTCGGCACGGGAGCCGGAGTTTTTATTTTTGATTACAGGGGATACGGAAAGAGTTCCGGCAGGCCGTGCGAAAAAGGGCTGTATCTGGATGCGGAAGCAGCCCTGCGCTGGCTGGCATCGTCGGCTAAAATCAGTCCCGGCAGGATAATAATCTATGGCGAATCCCTTGGCTGCGCGGTGGCTGTGGAACTGGCCGGCCGCAACCCGTCCTGCGGCGGGTTGGTTCTGGAAAGCCCGTTTACTTCAATGCAGGAAATGGGCAGGAAAGTTTACCCTTTCCTTCCCGTCAGGCTTATTGTGACCCAGAAATATGACAGCATTTCCAAGATGCCGATGCTGCGCTGCCCGCTCCTTGTGCTGCACAGCCGCGAAGATGAAATAATACCGTTTGAAATGGGCCGGAAGATTTTTGAGGCTGCGCATGTTCCGAAAGAGTTTGTCACTCTGCGCGGAGGGCATAACGACGGCTGGGCCGCATCTGGAAACACATATCTGAAAGCGATAAAATCTTTTATGGGGAAAGTCGGCAGGCGTTGAAATTTGGAGAGATTGCAAGACCAGCATTGGAACGGCACTACAGGAGAAAAATATATGAAGCGACGCGAATTGATAAAGTATCTTACGGGGCACGGATGCATTCTTGCCCGCGAAGGCGGCAAATATTCAATTTTCCAGAACCCGGCCACCGGAAAGGAGACGCCGGTAACGCGCCACCCGGAGATCGCCGATTTCACCGTAAGAAAAATCTGTAAGGATCTGGGCATAGAGCCCTCAAAATAAGAGAAAAGATTAAGATTGAGACAAAAAATGAAAAATCCGCGTTTATCTGCCTTAACCTTAATCTTAGCCTCAATCTCAATCTTCTTTTCCTCTTTCGGATGCGCGGCGCACCGGCTGGACTGGATAACGGTAGGTCCGACTTTTCCGAAAAAAAACTGGAAAGATATCGCCGTCTACGCCACAAAAGAGGCGCCGGGCAGGCCATGGGGGGCAATAGGGGTTATTCACGGACAGCGAATTCGTTATTCCGACAGGAAGGCCATAGAGAAACAGATGAAGACTGCCAGAAAAATGGCGGCAGAAGCCGGGGCCGATGCGATTATCATGACGCAGGAGGAAATAAACCCGACTGACGGCTCATGGGACCGGGGGAAGGGCGGCCTGTTTCTCACGGGTGTGGCTATCAGCTACAACGTGGAGACTTCAACTACGGAGGCTCACATAAACAATGTCCCCGTTGGAGGCGTGGATTTGAGATGACTGCGAGGCGTGAGCCTACTCTCCATCCTCCGTAGCAAAGCTACTGCGGAGGACGGACGCCGAAGCAGCTTCAGCTGCGAAGGCCTGGGAACGAGCATACAGTAAAAACGGGCAGAGATGAGAGTGGCACAGACAGTCGGAGAAGCCCGGGCCTGGTCAGGCCGGGCGGTTGTGGTGGATCTTTTGAGATGCTCCACTACGATATGCGCGCTGGTCAAAAGCGGAAGAAAAGACATACGTCTTTTCTCCAGCCCTCAGTATGCCAAAGCCGTATGGCTGGCGGAGATGTCCTGCCCCAGACAGGCCGCCGTCCCCGAAGCTCTGTGCAGGGGGCTGGCGGAGAAAAACTGCGACTTTTTTTCAGAACTGGAATTGGGCTCTTTTTCAGGCAAATTCGATAATTCCCCCCATCTCGCCCTTTTCTCCGGTGACCCTTCCAGACCCGCCCTGCTTGTCACAGGTTCCGGAACTCCGGCAATCATGTCGCTTGGGAACGCAAGACAGATACTGGCCGGCTGTTTCGCCAATCTGCCGGCTCTTCTGGATTACCTTAAGTCAGCGCCCGACGACACACTGATAGTTCCGGCCTGCCTTTATCTTGACCCGTCTCACGTGGAGGACTTCCTGTGTTCAGAGGCCATAGCCGACGGCCTGCAGGGAAGAGACACTGTGCCGGAGGCCATAGGTAAAATACATTCCAGCGGGCGCCCCTTGGACTTTATTGCGGGCAGGCCGGAAACCGGCGAAAAGGACCTCCGCATAGCTCTTGACGCGGGTTGCCTGCCGGTGGTTCCGCAGATAACCATACGCAGGGGATACGCCGCTGTTACAAGGGTATCCGCCACTACAGCGTTGGCGGACCCGCCGGAGAAGTGTGGCGGGGAGGGTATACACCCTCGCAAGGCTCCGGGTGCGGACGGTTCCCCGGAGGGGACCCTGACCGGTCCGGGGTAGAGGGTAGAGCGGGGGCAACTCAGAGTTTATGGCTCACAGCAACAGCAGGTTGAGACGGATATGAAGAAAAGGGCTGGGAAAAAAGCGGTGGTGCTTTTTTCAGGAGGATTGGATTCTGCGACATGCCTGTGCTGGGCGCTGGACCGGGGCTTTGACTGTGCTGCCCTTGGCATTTCCTACGGTCAAAAACATGCAAAGGAACTGATCTGCGCCGGGAAAATAGCCGGCATTCTGGGTGTGAAGCTTCTGGAGATAAATCTGGAGCTTCCCTGGCTCAAAAGCAGCTCTCTGGTTGATGCTTCCAGGAAACTGCCGCAAATTGCTCTTTCAAGAATAGGAAAGGCCGGTCTGCCTTCCACCTATGTCCCGGGACGAAATCTGATGTTTGCGGCAATTGCGGCATCCCTGGCTGATTCGATCGGAGCCGGGACCGTAATAGCCGGGCCCAATGCCCTTGATTATTCCGGCTATCCGGACTGCAGGCCGGAGTTTTACCGGGCTTTGCAGGGTGCTGTAAAATTGGGGACCGCCGGCAGCCATGTTCCCCGCGGAAAAATACGCATCCTGACCCCGCTTATACACATGAGCAAAGCGCAGATAGTGCGCCTTGCGATGCGCCTTAAGGTTCCCCTGGAGTTCACATGGTCCTGCTATGCGGGCGGAAAAAAACCATGCGGAAAATGCGATTCCTGCAAACTCAGGGCCAGGGGGTTTAAGGAAGCGGGATTTGCTGATCCGGCGCTCGGCTGAAGGACTAACCCGGAATCTTCAGTTGAAAACGTAGGACCGAGACGTGAAAGAGCAAAATAGATTCGGCGCAAAAAAGTGCGAGCATACCGGTTGGTATGTGAGCAGTTTTTTGTGACGTCCCGAAGTTCCAGATTGTGTAGATTCGGGACGTCCCAAACCTATGGATTTCGGATATTTGGGACGGAGATATGAAGCTATTTCGCGTCGAATCCCGTTGGCAACTGAAGATTTCGGGCTAAGGACTGCCCCAACGCAAAGCTCGACCTCTGGCCGCACCCGAAACAAGGCCAGTGGCCATCAAAGGGTGTTGGGGGCGCACTTTCAAAGCGGCATAGTAAAGCACCGTTCTGATAGGCCAGTGGCCTTGGGACGGTGCGGTCAGAGACCGTGCGGCGGAGCCGGACGGTTCCCTGGAGGGTTCCCTGTCCGGTCCGAGAATTCAGGGCTTAGAAATAAAAAAGGGATAATTTTTCTAACAGCTATACGCTTAACGCTGTACGCGGCATATGATGCGAATTGTTGAAATATTTTCCTCCATACAGGGTGAGGGGTTATACGCTGGACAGAAGCAGATATTCGTGCGGTTCGCGGGGTGCAACCTGGCCTGCGATTACTGCGACCAGCCTGAGGCCAGACCTTTGGGCGCAGGCCGGGACCGGACGCCGGATGAGGCAAAGAAGGAAATTACAAAGCTTGTTTCGGCGGATAAGTTTCAAGAATCCACCCCTTTCAGGAGAGGAGAAAGTCTGCCTTCGGTCTCTGACCGCACCCGAAATAGGGTCTCTGCCCATCAATGGGTGGCAGGGCACTTGCAAAGCGGCATAGTAAAGCACCGTTCTGATAGGCCAGTGGTCTTGGGACGGTGCGGTCAGAGACCGTGCGGCGGAGCCGGCGGCGGCCCCTTGGCCGCCATATCCTTCACGGGAGGGGAGCCTCTTCTGCATGTTGAGGCGCTGAGGGTTCTCATGCCGTTTGCCGGACAAGCCGGGCTGGCCGTCCACCTTGAGACAAACGCGTCCCTTCCGTCAGCTTTCAGGCAGGTGATGGATTTCACGGATGTTGTTGCGGCGGACATAAAACTTCCGTCAGCAACGGAAAAGCGCATATGGGAAGCCAATAGGCGTTTCCTGCAATTATGCCCGGAGAAGGCTTTTGTCAAAATAGTGCTTACTGCTGCTTCCACAGAGGGCGAGTTGGAGACCGCTTTTAAATTAATTGAAGGCGTATCGCCGAATATCCCGGTTTTCCTGCAGCCTGTCACGCCCGTTCCTTCGCTCAGGCGCAGCGTGGATATGGTCAAGCCGCCGCGCAAAGAATTCGTGCAAAGGGCGCTGGAACTGGCGGGCGGGGTCCTCTCAAAAGTGCAGGTTCTGCCGCAGCGGCATCCGGTGTGGGGGGTAAGATAGGCCAATAGGCGAGAGGGCGAAGGGGCGAAACGGGGAAAAAGCAGAAGTTAAAAGGAATTTGGATTTTTTGCGTATCAACTTATAAACGTATCAGCATATCACCGCCGTTGATTGCAGGGAGGAAATATGAGGGAAGAAACATTTTTCGTGGATTGTCCGGTGTGCAAGGCGCTTATTGAGGTTGAAAAAAAGACCGGCAAAGTGGTCAGGCACTGGGAGAAGTCCGAAAAAAAGGAGGGGGCGGACCCGATGGCCGACGCGCTCAGAAAGATGAAGGAAAACAAAAGCCGCCTGGATAAATATTTTTCAGGGGCAAGGGATTCGGCGGAGGCCAGGAAAAAGGAACTGGAGGAAAAATTCGAGAAAGAAAAAAAACGCATACGCGACGAGGGCGACACTTCCCGTCCGATAAATCCGATGGATTTGGACTAAGCTGCGGGGTATGGGGGGGTATACACCCTCGTGGAACTCGACCTCTGGTCGCGCCCGAAGCGAGGCCTGTGGCCATCAAAGGGTGTCGGGTGCGCACTTTCAAAACGCACCCTCACAGCGTTCCGGGTGCGAGCGGTCCCCCGAAGGGGGGCCCCAGCCGCACGCCAGGGGCTGTAAGTACAGTTGAACCGCCCTATCCGGTCCGGGGTAGAGTTACAAAGGATTTGGGGTAAACAGATATGGCGTAAAAATTGGAGCAAGCATGTCATGAGAGAACTGTTTTTTGGTATGCTCGCTTTGTGTAACAGGCGTATTATGGACGGGAAATAAAATGAACAAAAAGATACTTATAGTGGATGACGAAGCCGATATCAGAAAAATGCTTAAAAGATTTTTTACGGGTCTGGGGTTTAAGACCTGTGAAGCGGCTGACGGGGACAGCGCCTTAAAACTTGTAAACCGCATCCGCCCTTCCGCAGTGCTTCTGGACATAGCCATGCCGGGTCCTGACGGGATAGAAGTGCTCAGAGCGATAAGGAAAGATCATCCCGCCATACCGGTCATTATGCTGACCGGCAGTTCTGAGATGGAAAAAGCAAA
>JBDRGJ010000054.1:0-7591 GCA_043817835.1 bacterium | reverse complement strand
GCCATACCTGTGTCCGGGATGATTTTTAATCAATATCTGCATCTGCCGGTCGGCTTTTTCCTGATACGCCGGACCAAGCTGCATGTAGCAGCCGGCAATGCGGAATCGCGCTGCCGGGATCAATCTGCTCCGTGAATATCTTGAAATAAGTTTTTCGAATTCTTCGGGAGCCTTCTGATAATTTCCTTCCGAAACATATGATTCCGCTATCCGGAACTGGGACAACTCAGCCCATTCCGAGGTCGGCTGTTTTTCAATCACCGCAGAAAAATTGTCCCGCGCCGCATCCAACTCGTTTACGCTCATATAACCGACGCCCAGATCATATGAAACCTTGGCCTCATCCAGAAGATATCCTGAAGCGCCCTGCGGCCCCATCGGCCCCGGCAGCCCCGCCGGGCCGGGAGGCCCTTGAGGTCCCTGCAGGCCTGTCATGCCGGGAGGCCCGGAAGGCCCCTGGAGTCCGGCCGGTCCCTGAAGCCCCATTGGCCCAGGAGGTCCTGCAGGTCCGGGTTCGCTTTTACAGCATTCTCCCTTCGGCCCCTGAGGACCGGAATCGCCTTTATCCCCCTTGTTACCTTTATCTCCTCTGGACCCCTGCAGCCCTATAGCTCCCGTATCGCCTTTCGGTCCCTGTGACCCCTGCGGCCCCATGACGCCGCTTTCGCCTTTGGGTCCCTGTTCACCTTTTGATCCCTGAGGACCGGAGTCGCCTTTATCCCCTTTCGGTCCCTGCGAGCCGGGATCTCCTTTGTCTCCTTTTGACCCCTGTTCCGCATAAACATGATTATGCAAAAGCAGAAAACTGCCGGATGCCAGAACCAGACCGCCGGCTGCAAAAAATATCGCCAAAAATCTTGAAGCGGCTTTAAAAAGTCTCATTTCGATAACCTCCTCAGCCAAGTCTGCTTACTTACACCTGAAAGTTTCAGTTGGAAGGCGGGATTCGTCGTGCGATGCTGGAATATTTCTGTGCCTGCCCGCCGGCTGTGTGGAGGGTAAAATTTCTCGTACATATCAACCGATATGCCCTCCAAATTTTCCGTCGAACTATTCTCAGCCCGCCTCGGTCCACGCTCCAACTGAAACTTTCAGGTTAATATCAACATATCTCCTTTTTAAAATCAAGGCAAAAAAACAATCTTGCCGCCTGTTTTCCGGACTGAACTTGTCCCCCGTCAGCCGATTCAGCGCACACCCGTCTTTGCGAGCTTCACACGGATGAAGAGAGGGACGTAGATTCCCAAACCTTCCGGGGTGAAAAGAGGGTCAAGGGAATCGGGTGTATTTGTGGCGTATGAAATGACCAGTTCGCCCGGAGCGGAAGCCAGCTCCGGATGCGCCTTAATCGCGTAGGACATGATGCCGAAAGAAACATCGTGCTCCGCAATCCTGTAGATCTGCACCGGCTTGCTCCAGGGGCCGGTCAGTTCCGGCGCCGCGGTGAGCTGGATATCCGGGGAACCATCCCGCTTGAATGGACAGATGTAGAGACCAAGGCTTGCGTCGTATTGGACCTGGGTCTCGGTGACGCCCGGCGAAAAGAGCGTGACAAGGCCTTTGGGCTCCCGGCTCCATGTTGGTCCGGACTTGTTCAGGACCCAAAACTCGAAAATCTCTCTCCGCCCGCCTGCCAGAAGTCCGGTTTTAAGCGCCCTGGCCAGCACCATCCTCCGCTTTGCAGCATCGTTATCCGGGTCGTCATAGCCGAGAAAGTAGACGTACGGCTCCTTGATAACTGCGGCAGAGATAAATCCCTGGTGGCTGTTTCCCAGGCCGAGGTCATAGGCGGCCTGCTTCCAAAGGCGCGGAGACTCATGCGGAGCGGGTATTCGTATAACAGTCGTGTCCGAAATGTCGAACCAGGCCTGGGAAGTCCGCACTGGATAGCAAAACACAAACAGCTCGCCGTCAAGCAGGACGCCCGTGACAGGCCAGTAGAAAGCGCCGGAAGTGCCGGACTGATGCGGAAAAAACGAGCCGGCGGGTTTGGAGGAACTGTCCCAGAAGAATTCTACTTTGGAGGCCTGCCCCGGGACGCGGCTCTCAATGGCAATGCTGTTGTTGATGAAAGCATCCATGCGGCGCCTGCCCTGGCTAATGGCACCTATGAGGGTATCGCCGAAGAGCCACACGGTTTTTGAAGGCGAAAGAGGGACCGAATAGATGCCGTCGGCGCCGAGCCAGCCTTCTGGCCGGGCCCGGAACAAAGCATTGTAGTCATCTGCTTTCTCGACTGACACCACCCGCACAGGCGCATCGGGTGCTGACACTGATTGTTCCGATGCGCCCCGCGCCGTTTTTCCCGCGCAGCCGCACGTCAGCGCCAATACTACCGGGAGCAGTCTGTTCCAGGGCAGCCGCTCAATGCCGCGCTTCATATTCAGAATTTCATCACAATCGAGGCCATGGTCGTGGTATCGTCTTTGAGAAAACCCCTCGGCGGCCGGTTTGTTCTTTTCCATAAGAAAGATGTTTTAAGGGAAAACCGCGTGGAAATCGCCGCTGTCAGCGCAGTTTCGGCATATATGCGGTAATCCTTAAATTCCCTGAAATTAGTCAGATATTTGAAATCCTGGCTGAATTGCGAAGTGGCGCTCACCTTATGCGTAAATTCCCAGTAAATGCGGCTTGAAGCAAAGTCTTTGTGCGGATCGCTTATGCGTTCTTCATCAATGTAACTTGAGCCGAATTCCACTATCAGCTTGTCTTTTTGAAGCGATATCACTTCCCGTCCCAACGCCACCGTCAGTTCATACCGGTTCCAAAAACCGGCAAAACGGTCTCTCTCCCATAATACCTTTTCACAGATATAATTCTTTCCGCCGAAATTGTGCAAGACCTTTTCGCTTGCATTATACTGTTCAGCAGTCATTTTTCCGCTGCTTTCCGTCCCCAGTCCGGCGACTATCACCCTGAAGGTTATCTGCCGCCAGAAATAAACGAACGTGTCTTTGGCCGCAGTGGTCGCGGTTTTACTGTTGCCGTTGGCGCTGACAAGCGAAAACTCGGCCGTATTCTTCCATGTCCTGGAAGATGCGTTCTGGCAATGCGCCGTTCCGGCAGACAGCGCCTGCGCCAGTATCAGCACTGTGACCGCTTTTTTTATCATTTTCCCTTCAGAATTATCCGTTCTTTTTGATGCGGGCTTCTATTTTTTGGACTGCCTTATCCAGCTCGCCGAAATCTATCGGCTTGCAGATTACGCTCGTATCGGGAGAAAGTCCGAGCGCATAAATTTTTTCTTTGGGGTGACCGGTAACCACGATGAACGGCACGCTGCGCAATTCCGGACACATTTCAGCCATGGCCTGGGCCGACTCTCCGTGCAGCCCCGGCATGTCTATGTCCGAACATATAAGGTCGGGCGGGTTCCTGAGGGCGGCTTCGATAAGTTCGCTGCCGCTATATGCCACGCTGACTTCATGGCCCAGCTCCTTAAAATATTCGGACAGAAGCTCCGTCATTATGGCATCATCGTCCGCGACAATAATTTTCATGCTCAGCTCCTCAGACAGGATTTAAAATCCCAGCCTTTTATGACAGGAATGTCGCAGTAGCTCGTCATGTCGTAGTGTATCGGAGTTATGGAGATAAACCTTCCGTTGACCGCGGCATGGTCGGCTTCCGGCTCCCGGAACGGAGTGACTTCCTCGCCGCCCATCCAATAATAACCTCTTCCCCGAGGATCCGAACGCTTTTTAAAAAACTCGGCAAATCTGAATTTTCCCTGGTGCGTGACCCTCACTCCCTTTATCCGGTTTTTGCCTGCAGCAGGCACGTTTACATTAAGGAGAGTCCCCTCAGGAATCCCTCTTTTGAGGGCCAGCAGGCACAGCCGCCTGGAAAACGCCGCTGCCAATGAAAAATCGGGATCGGTGAAAGTCGTGAGTGAAACCGCTATGGAAGGTATGCCGAGTATGGCCCCCTCGGTGGCTGCCGAGACAGTGCCTGAATAAATGACGTTCGTTCCTATATTGGGGCCCTGGTTTATTCCCGAAAATATCATGTCCGGTTTTTTTTTCAGGACGGCGCCTATGCCTATCTTAACGCAGTCAGCCGGGGTGCCGTTGACTTTGTAGCCGAGGAATTTTCCCTTTTTTACGGCTTTTTCCACCCGAAGCGGGTCGGTAAGGGTTATGGCGTGGCCCGATGCGCTTCTCTCCGTGTCGGGCGCCACTATGGTGACCCTGGCTATTTTTCTAAGCTCCAGATAAAGCGCATATATCCCTTCCGCATAAATGCCGTCGTCGTTGGTCAAAAGTATATTCATATTCAAAGTCACCAGAATACCACGTCACCAGGTCACAAGCCTAAAACGACTCTGGTGACTTGGTGACCTTGTGACATGGCCGCCTTAGCTTGATTTTACTCCGACAGTCACGTTCCTGAACCTGGCCGGGCTGCTTCCGTGACACATCTTTGCCGTCTGGGAAGGCTGGCCCTTGCCGCAATTGGCCACTCCCCAAAGTCTCCAGTGCCTGGAATTGCAGATTGCATCGCATGAATTCCAGAACTCCGGGGTTATTCCCTGGTAATTAGGATTGCGCACCATGCCGGCTTTTTTTCCGTTTTTTATCAGCCAGCCTGTTTCAGAGCCGAACTGAAAATTCAGGCGCTTCTGGTCTATGCTCCAGGACCGGTTGTTGTCCATAATTATCCCTTCCTTCGTGTCGGCTATGAGCGCGTCCAGTTCCCAGTTTCCAGGCATGAGACTGAGGTTGCATATTCTCGTTATCGGGATATTGCCGAATCCGTCGGCCCTGTTGCAGCCGCGGCTCCTTTCCTCCCCCGCAGCGCGGCAGAATTCCCTGTTGGTCATATAGCCCCTGAGTATGCCCTCCCGGACTATGTGCCAGCGCTGTGCCCTGACCCCGTCGTCGTCAAAGCCGGCCGTGGCCAGGCCTCCGGGAAGTGTGGCATCGGCCACAAGATTGACCAGCGGAGAACCGTAGCGGAAATTGCCGTATTTTTCCACTGTGGCGAAACTGGAGCCTGCATAGGATTCCTCGTAGCCCAGTACCCTGTCCAGTTCGGCGGCATGGCCGACCGACTCGTGTATCTGCAGCGCCATCTGGTTGCCGCCTATGATGATGTCCATCTTGCCGGACGGACATTCGGGAGCTGTTAGCAATGCCACCGCTTCCTCCCTGACCCTCTGCGCGTTCTCCGGAAGCCGCAGGGACTCTATCAGTTCATAACCCATGGCCAGACACTGACCGCCGTGAGTGCATGGATATGAACGGGTCTGGACCTCGCCGTTTTCAACAGCATCGGCTGAATAGCCCGCGCCGGTGGAAAGAAGCACCTGTTCTATGCGCGAGCCCTCCGTCGTGGCATGAAACTGGTGTTCTCTTACAGACCACATGTCGGACACGGCGGATTTTATTTTCGGACTTTTCCTTAATTCGGCGTCCACGGCAAAAAGCAGCTTAAGTTTCTGGTCTATGGAGACACTGAAAGGGTCTATAAGGCAGGGAGTCTGCCACTTATCCCTGTAAACCTCCTCAGGAGCCATGCGAACGTCTTCCTTCTTCAGAGTCGCGCTGGCTTCAGCTATCTTTACAGCCAGTTCCGTCACCCTTTCAATCTCCTTTTCGCTCAGTTCACTGCTCGATGCGAAGCCCCAGGAGCCTTTGTGCAGTATTCTGACTCCGAAGCCAAGGGTGCGGGAATCATCCAGGCCGCCTATCTCGCCGTTTTTCACCGCCAGCTCCTGACTGCGACTGGCTATGATCCGGATGTCACCGAATGTCACCTTGCGGGAGGACGCTATGTCAATGGCTTTGTCGCAGAATTTAAACATGGTTAATTCGTAACTGCTCAGGTTATCAGGTTCACGGTTATCTTTTCCACAGGCGTTTTATATTTCGCAGTGCTCAATCTTCATGCTTTTTTCCGCCACACGACTTCGGCGGATCTGCCTTCGGCATGACAACTGTGAACCTTGAACCGTGAACCTGAGCAGTAACAGCTAAATACCTAAAACCCCGTAACTGACGAAAAATTAAAATCCCGTATTTTCATGGGCGGAACCAGAAACTTCCCTCCAAAAAAGGCGGCTGTCACAGATGGTTTTGCCCCTATCGCCTCCACGCGGCCCAGCGCCTCCACCACGCTTTCGGTAAAACGCATGTTCCTGACAGGCCCGGTTATTCTGCCGTTTTCTATAAGGTATGTGCCGTTGCGGGTCATGCCGGTTAACTCAAGACTCACCGGCTTGAGTACGTTTACGTAGTGAAACTGCGTCACCAGCAGGCCTCTCTCAGTGCTTTTGATCATATCCTCCAGGGAGGAGCCTCCGGGCTTCAGCGAAAGATTGGAAGGTATGGGCCCGTAAGTATTGGGCGAGGGCAGGGCGTGGCCCGTGCTTGAAACGCCGGCTTTCCCTGAGGTCCTGCGGTCGTGAACCGCTGTCATGGCCATCCCGTTTTCAACCAGCATGACTTTTTTCCGGGGCATCCCCTCGAAGTCGAAAGGCATGCCGGAACCCGGGCCGTCCAAGGCGTTGTCCGTTATGGTTATATTGCCCCCCAGCACCTTCTGTCCGAGTCTGCCCGCCATGAAGCTCTGCCCCTCCAGAAAAAATTGTCCTCCGAAGCCGTATATCGCCGAGAAAAAAAGCATGTTTGCCACCGGGTCCGGCTCCAGCACCACCGCATACCGCCCCGGCTTTATCTCCACCGGATTGCGCGCCATCCCGGCCTTTTCAGAGGCTCTTCCTGCCACGGATTCGAAATCCAGTCTGCCTATATCGGCTACATACTCCTCTGCCCATCCCATTGCGCTCCCATCCCTGACCGTCACCGAGAAAGTCGCCTCTGTTTCGGCATGTGAGACTAAAACGCCCCTGCTGTTGGCCACCGTGACCCGGGACCAGCCGTTATCCAGGATGCCTGAAGCGGTCCGGCCGCAGGAGGCGCACATTGCGGCAACAGCTGATATTTTCGAGGCCCTGTCAGCCGGGGAAAAAGATGCCGTGGACTCAAAATAAAGCAAACCGTTCTCTTTCACCGGCACAGGATCTGGCAATGGCATCAGCGCGGAATCGGCCTTTTGCGCCGTCAGCATGGCCAGGGCCGAATCCACCGCATGTCTGAGATGCTCTTCCCCGTCGTTATTGATGGAAACGCGCCCCACGCGGCCCGATTCCATCACCCTTATGATTATGTCGGTGCTTCTGCCGGACACGTTCTGTGAGATGACGTTGTCCGCGAACCTGGTGAGGGCCGATTCGGATGAGGATATTATGACCTCGGCATCCCTGCTTCCGGCCAGCGAAAAAACTTTTTCGCAGATTTTATGTTCCTTTTCGGCCTGTTGTTCCATGACATTCCTCCGGCTGGTGCTCTGACCGGCGACGGACGACTTACTGAGCTTTCATTAAATAATGGATATATTGGAGGCTTGGATTTGAGATGGATGCGAAGCGCGATGAACGAGCATACCGGTGGTCTGCGAGCGAAAAGCAACGAAGCATCCGTTCAAAGGCAAGCCTCCTTTTCCCTTCGGGAAAAGGCCGACGCTTTTGGGCTGCGACTGCGTCACTCGTCGCTTTCATAGCCCCGCTATGCGCGCTCCTCGTTCCTTG
>JBDRGJ010000053.1:0-3468 GCA_043817835.1 bacterium | reverse complement strand
GAAGCCAACATTCCCGCACCCGGTGGGAGAAAAGCGAAGCCCTGAGTATAGACGAAGGGCGAAGCGGCAGGGAATGTGGCCGGCTCTGGGGGAGCGACTGGGAAGGAGCGGAGGAAGAGGAATCCATGGCCCTACGAAGCTTTAGCCGTGCTTCCGCAGTCTCGACGGAGAGACAAAAAGCCAAAAGTCGCCACTACATGCCGTTTTTGGCCAACCAAAAACAATTCTCCGTCGGAGAGAAAAAAATGAAATTCCTAAAAACAAGCAATTTCAGAGCGTCACTGCGGAAGTTGGGTTAGCGCAGGATGCCCTCCCTCTCCGTTCAGTTTTTTGGCAGAGCGTAGCTCTGCGAAGCTGGGCCGAAAAGCTGAACGCACTAAATATGAGTGGACTGTGACCAGGAAATATTCAGTGCGCCATGGAACCCCACGGGCATGCCTCCATTCTCCGTAGCAGAGCTACTGCGAAGGACGGGCGCCGAAGCACTGGCGTATTCATTCACGTGCATGCACCTGCCTGTCGTCAGGCAGGCATGGTCTTCTGCGTAGGCGGATAAACGAGTCGGCGGAATGGGAGGATTCAGAATATGGATTACTTTTTTAAACTCTATTTAATGTTCTCGGGCCGGATTACGAGATCCGACTATTGGCTTGCCTATATCCCGATTTATTTACTTGGTTTCTTCTTAAAAACATCAGGAAGTCAAGACTGGCTGTTAGTACTTGTTTGGCCCGCTTTGGCAATATCTGCGAAACGATGGCATGACCGCGACAAATCCGGCTGGTGGAACCTGATTATTTTTGTTCCGCTGCTTGGAACCTTGTGGACTCTTATTGAATGCGGATTCCTGCCGGGAACTAACGGCCCGAACAGGTTTGGCGAAAACCCGCTACAGAATAAAAGCTGCTGATATAATACGCTCCACCGAAAAGCCGCAAACCTTATTAATCCGGAGATATAATGCCGATTTTTTGGTTTACTAATGATGGGGATTGATTTTCTGTCCTGCCGGAAGTATTTTCTTTTCAGTCCGTATCAGAAAACGGCCTATGACAATGCCGATGGCCGCCCCGGCAAGCACATCTGAAGGATAATGCACTCCCATATAAATTCTGGAAAGACCGGTCAGAACAGCGGCCGCGATTAATGCCCCTCTCATCTTGCCGAAGAAACCGGCAAGATAGACTGCCGCCATGAATGCTTCGCAGGTGTGTCCTGAAGGGAAAGAACCGTCTGTTTTTTCGATGAAAGTTATCGCATCAATAAGAGCGTTGCAGGGTCTTGCTCTGCCGATAAAATTTCTTAAAAGCTCAACAGTATAATAGCAAAGCATATGTCCCGCGATAAGCATTACGGCCGCAAGCTTATATCTTGCCTCATTTTTTTTCCTGAAGAAAAATATCAGAATAACAAACACTATGACAAAAGGAAGTCCATACTCGGGAAGGAATGCCAGGAAATCAAAAAAGCCGTTGGAAAGCTTTGAATTAAAAAAACGGAAGATTTGAAGGTCTATGAATTTAAGCGTCTCCATGTCCGTTCAATGCGGCCCCGTCAAGTGAGATTCATTCTTTCCGACATCAATCTGCTGTAATACTCTTTAGTGTGCTCCACCATCCTGCCGACTGTAAGGTTTTTCTTGATGAAATCAAGACCGTTGCGGGCCATTTCCCCGGCCTTTTCAGGATGGTCCAGAAAATCACAAAGCAGCCGCGACAGGGCCGTCCAATCCCCGGGCAAAAAGAGGGCGCCGGTTTCTCCGGGACGGACCAGTTCACCGTTCCCGCTTATGTCGCTGGCTATCACGGGAATTTCCATTGCCATGGATTCGCGTATTGAACCGGAAAGGGCTTCTCCTGCCAGCGCCGCGTTGACGCTGACTTTCATGACCGAAAGCACGTTCGGCACATCCTCACGGAAACCCAGGAAACGCGTATTCTCACCGGCCAGGCCGGCTGCCCCGGCCAGGTCTTTGAGCTCCGGAGAGTCCGTGTCCCTTCCGGCGAACAGAAACACGGCCTTTTTCCCGCTTCTGAGAATTTCCGCGGCAGCCTTTACAAACACGTCCTGTCCCTTATCTCTGCTGAAATTGCCTATTATCCCGACTGCCGGAATTCCGTCAGGCAGTCGCAGTTCTTCCATTATCTTTTTGTCAGGCTCCATCGGATGAAACCTGTTCTCGTCGACACCGCTGTAAATCACCTCTATCTTGCGGTCCGGAACCCCGTAATCGGCCAGAATCTTCTTTACCGACCCGGCAACCACGGCATATCCGTCTATGCCGGAGTTGTGATACTTGAATCGGCTGAAGATGTTTATTCTCATCGGATGTGAGACTCTTCGCGAAACCACGAAGACCGGCCGTTGCCCTGAAAGCCGGACAGCCAGAAGCCCTGCAGCATGCGCCTTGGGATGATGCGCGTGGACCACATCGAATCTTTCGCGGGCTATCAGCCGTGAAACCCGCCAGGCCGAACGCAGGTCATAATCCTGGAAAGGCTTGAAATCAAAAACTCTTATTTTCCCTATCCTGGCCTTGTTCCAGAGCGCTCCCCCTGCCGGGCAGGCTATTGCCACGTCCCAACCCGCCTCAGAGAGACCGGCGGACAGAGCCAGCAATTGCGCCGCCCCGCCGGACCAGCCGAAACTCTCGCTCAGGTGAAGGACACTGTGTTTTTCCGTGCGCATCACCTGGATTTTACCAAATACCAAACTTGAAAAGGTGTCGTTTAAATGGTTAAAATATTATCCGGCTGGTGAGGGGGGCACCACGCAGAAGCGCATGGAGGCAAAGTTGAAGACAATATATTACTGTGCTGAACACCCGCTGACATGTAAAGCCAGAACCTTTAATTCCATTCCGACAAACCCGCCGGAATGCTGTGGCAAACCGATGAAGCTGTTCACTGGCGATGCCGCCGATTGCTGCGGAGACTGGGAAACCAGGAAAACATCCTGCGGCTGCGAAAAAAACTGCGCGGCTGAAGACTGAAGTCTATTAAAACTGAAAAAACCGCGCCGTCACCTGCGCGGTTTTTTTATTTCATGTCCTTCTCCCCGGTTGCGGGAAGGACAGATTAAGGAGATGTAAATTCCATGCAAAATTTCATTTTTAACAACCCCGTAAAAATCCTATTCGGCAGGGGGACCGTTCCGCGGGTAGGACCGGAAACCAGCCGCCACGGCAAACGAGCCCTTCTTGTCTATGGCGGGAAAAGCCTGAAACAAAACGGCCTGTATGCCGTCATAGTGAAAAGCCTGGAAGAGGCCGGGATCTCCGTTGTTGAGCACCCCGGCGTCAGGCCCAACCCTGTTATCAGCCATGTGAGGGCGGGAATAAAACTGGCGAAGGAAAATAATTGTGATGTAGTAGTGGCTGCTGGAGGGGGAAGCGCGATAGACTCGGCCAAGGCCATAGCCGCTGGAGTAAAAGTTTCATTTGACGTATGGGATTTTTTTACAGGCAAA